>JBDUDV010000042.1:0-28154 GCA_040002755.1 Acidobacteriota bacterium
AAACCGCCGACCGAAAGGTCATGCAGGTTCGAGTCCTGTCCCCTCCGCCATTTCCTTCGTCAAACCTTAGGGCTCTGAAGTTCCGGCATCTTCCGGAAGTCAGCGCTTTGCTAAACACTTCACCTACCTCGATTTGTATTGAAACGTGATCTTCGTTTCTTCTTCCATTACCAGTGGATGTACCGGAAGAATACCCGCCACGCGCCGCTGTAGACTGAAGACGTTTGCCGAAGGCGCATTCAGTTGCGCTAGCTGTTGTTTGCGAACCTGCTCTTCGAGCCGGCGGCTTTCGCGTTCGTTGTCAACTAAACCGCCGGTTACGTTAACTGTTTCTGCTATCTTGGCAATCTGAAGCGTTGTTCCCAGCCGAGCCGGTTTAGATCCATTGATTGCGAATTCCATTTGGGTGGCTTTGAAATTCTGCGCGTCAATTCTGACGTTGACAGGTCCCGGTTGCAGACCTGAAACAATCCAATGCCCGTCTGCGTCAGACTTTTCGCTTTGACGGCATTGGAGTCGGGTCAATATAGTTAAAGCGCTGAAGCAAACCCCTCGTATTTCGTAGTCGTGAATCGGCTTGCAATTCTCTGGAGTTGAACTGAATGAGCTTGGTTTCTCTAATCGATCACCCGTTCTTCGCATCCACCTTCGTGGGCCTGGACGCCTTCAGCATATTCACGCGCATCTGGTCTGTCCTCACCTACCGCCTTGTTGACTCTCAAAATATGAAGGTCACCTTGAGCAGGTTGATCATCGGGACTGTTTTGCTGGTGCTGGTTCTAGTGCTATCGGGGAAGTTGAGTTCGCTGCTCGATCGTCGCATCGCCAAACGCACGGACATTGATTCCGGACTGCGCTACACCATCGCGCGCCTGCTCAGATATCTGCTGCTGCTGGTGGGAATTGTTGCGGTGCTCAAGGGCGCGTTTGATCTCGACCTGACTTCAATTGCCTTTCTCTTCACGGCACTTTCCGTCGGCATCGGCTTCGGCTTGCAGTCCATTGCCGCAGACATTGCCTCGGGTTTCATCCTGCTTTTTGAGCGGCCGGTGCGCGTCGGCGATCGTATTACGATCGGTGAAGATGAAGGCGACGTGCAAAGTATCAAACTGCGGACGACAATCATCTACACCAACGATCGCATCGCCATCATCGTGCCGAATTCCAGGCTGGTCAGTCAGCGAGTAATCAACTGGTCTTACGGCGACCCGCGCGCGCGCATTGCAACACCGATTAGCGTGGCCACTAACTCAGACGTTAATCACGTTACAGAAACTCTGTTACTGGCAGCCAAAGATGTTGAAAACGTGCTGAGCGAACCGCCCCCCAAGGTGCAGTTTCTGCGCTTCGGCGAATACTCGTTGGATTTCAGGCTGTTGGTCTGGACCCGCCAACCGAGCCGCCATCCACAAATCAAAAGTGACATTAACTACCGCATCGAACGGCTGTTTCGCGAGCGCGCTATCGAGATTCCGTATCCGACTCAGGAGTTCCTGCTAAAGACCCGCGACGCTTCGAGGCTCAAAGACAATCTCATCGCCGAAGAAAGACTGTCCGACGAAGACTCCTAGTTCGCTGGGTGTCGTCAACGATAACTTCAAGCCTATTGCACATGAGAACTGAAGTCTGTTGCGCTGTTGCTTGCTTAAGGGTAGGCTACAACTTCACTGAGTGGCTATTCATTCAGCAGCAATAGTAAACAGCAAACAGTAGTCAGCAAGCAGCAAAACCGGTAAGAAAGCCACGGCGAATGCGTTCAGCTCGTTCACTCAATGCGGATCGTCCGGTAGTCACCGATAAGCGCGAAGCCATTCTGCGCGCCGCTATTCGAGTGTTTGCCCATAACGGTTATTTCGGTTCCAAGGTCGCCGACATTGCGAGTGAGGCCGGCGTTGCTGATGGCACCGTGTATCTCTACTTTAAGAGTAAAGAAGAGATTCTTCATTCCATCTTCGATCGCAGCATGGAGGAGGCGATCGCCGCCGGACGCAAGCAGCTCGAACAAGTTGACGATCCGCGAGAAAAATTACGCCGCATAGCTTGGCTGCATCTTGAGCGGCTCGGCGACGATCGCGATCTCGCCATCGTCTTCCAGGTCGAACTGCGCGGCTCCACAAAATTCATGGAGGAATTTTCCGCGGCCGGTTTCGCCGAATATCTGAATCTTATTCGTTCAACTTTTGCAGAAGGTCAGCAAGCCGGCGTGTTCCGACCGGAACTCAATGCCAAGGTAGTAGCAAAAATACTCTTCGGCGCTCTGGATGAAATGGCCACCAACTGGATCCTTTCAAAGCGTCGCTATAAGTTGGCACCCATGGCCGATCAGGTTCTCGATATTTTCTTCAATGGAGTTAACGCGAAGTGAATCAAATCACCGCAGCGTCGACGATACCACCAGACTCCGCCGTGGACTCAATAGCAGAAGGGTCCCAACGTTTTCCCCTGCATGAGAACGAGCCCAAAACGCTCGTCGAAGTCTTCGAGCACGTCGCCAGAGCGCATCCGCGATCTGACACGCTTAACTACAAACACGACGGTCGTTGGGTGTCGATTTCCGCCGTTGAAATGTTGGAGCGTGTGCGTCACATTGCCGCCGGCCTTTATGCGCTAGGCGTCAGGCGGGGCGATCGCGTGGCCATCCTTTCCGAGAGCCGGCCGGAATGGGTATTGGCGGATGCGGCTTGCATGTTTGCAACCGCGATCGATGTTCCGATTTACCCGACCCTAACCGCACCCCAGGTCCGCTACATCTTGAATGACTCCGGCGCGCGCGTGCTCGTGATCCAAGACGAGGAGAAGTATCAACAGGTTTGCGCTGCGATTGCGGAGTGTAGAGCGATTGAGCAGGTAGTGTTTATTGAGAAACCTTCCGGTGACGGACCCCCGGGAATTTCTCTAGTTGAACTCGAGAAGCGGGGCCGAGCCCTTGCGAAGACGCAGCCCGATCTCATCAATAACATCGCCCACCAGGTTAAACCGGACGACCTGGCAACCATCATCTACACTTCCGGAACTACCGGCGAACCTAAGGGAGTGATGCTCACGCACGCGAATTTCGTCTCGAATCTGATCGACTCATCAAGCCATCTCAAGTTTGCCAAAGACGACAGCACGCTCTCCGTATTGCCGCTGTCGCATGTGTTCGAGCGCATGGCTATGTACATGTATCTCTACCACGGCATGGCCACATATTTTGCCGAGTCGATCGATACCATTGGGCCGAACCTTCGCGAAGTGCGACCTACCATCTTGGTTGGTGTGCCACGCATCTTTGAAAAGATTTTCGGGCGCGTGAAAGAGAAGACGGCCGAGAAAGGTCGGATCAACGTCGCTATTCTCAACTGGGCCGTAGCGGTGGGAAAAGAGTGCGCGCGATTAACAACTCGTCATCAAGTGATCCCGAGTTTTCTCGAGCTGAAGCGGAAGCTTGCTGACCAGCTTATTTTTTCCAAAATGCGCAACGCACTGGGCGGCCGAATTCGATTGCTGGTTTCAGGAGGCGCAGCTTTGCCGGAAGAACTCGCGCTGCTTTATATCGGGGCCGGACTGCCAATCGTGCAGGGCTACGGCCTGACTGAAACTTCTCCGGTCATCACGGCCGGAATGATGGAAGACAATCGCGTTGGCACCGTAGGCAAAACGATCCGGAACGTAGAAGTGCGCATTGCCGGCGATGGTGAGATCGAAACCCGCGGACCAAACGTCATGCGCGGCTATTACAACAAGCCTGAGGAAACGCGAGCGGTCTTTACCGCAGACGGCTGGTTCAGGACAGGCGACATCGGCAGCGTTGATGAAGATGGATTCCTGCACATTACCGATCGCAAGAAGGAACTTTTCAAGACTTCGGGCGGCAAGTACATCGCGCCGCAGCCAATCGAGCAGTTGATAAAAGGTTCGCTTTTTGTTAACCAGGTTGTGTTGGTCGGCAACGGTCGTAAGTTTCCTGCGGCACTGGTCGTGCCTGACTGGGAACGCGTGGAATCCTATGCGCAACTCAAGGGAATTCAGGCTAAGGACCACACCGAACTCTGCAAACACCCGCGCATAATTGACCTCTTTGAACGTCAGATTGCCGGACTAACAACCGACCTCGCGAAGTATGAGCGCGTAAAGAAAGTCGCGCTGCTGGAAAATGAACTAACGATCGACGGCGGGGAATTGACACCAACCTTGAAAGTGAAGCGGCGCGTTGTTGATGAGAAGTATCGCGAGGTAATCGACGCGCTTTATGCCGACGGGGAAGCGGCTGCATAATGTTTGGAATGGGCGCGCAGGCCACGAAAAGCTAAAGCGGATTTAGGTTCGCAACATGGAAGTGGTCAAGAATTCGTTCGGCAGCTCCGCGCGCGGCCTGATTCAAATAGTAGTCGCCTTCCGTCGTTGCAGTGGGAACTCTAATGCGCTTGTTGCGGTAGGCTTCGGGATAAGTATTCCCGGAGGTTTCCTGCTTCCCGGTAATGGGAGCAAACACCGAGTACTGCAAATAAACATCGTAGGGGTCGCTACCGGGTTGAGCACTGAAGCTATTCGGTCGCAGTTGCAACCAAACTACATAAGCCAGCTTCTCTTCTTTTGCTTTCCGGATGGCGTCAGCCCGCGACATGTCGTGGCTGGCAACCGTAGCCGCGACCGACGCAGGCTTACTCAGGCGACCACTGCAATTGCGTAGGACGCCACTGAAGGCGTTGAGCGATATTCTGGAGAAGTCGCCGGTGCGATCCAGGCCAACGACAAATGTGAAGGCGGGCTTGATCTTTTCTTTGGGTGTTGCCGTCGCAGTCGGCGTTTCGGGAGTGGGCACCGGAAGCGGAGGAGCTGGTTTGTTACCGCGCCTTCCCGATTGCGCCCCGATCCCGGGCGCGCACATAACCACGAAGGCCGCACACAACGCGACGCATAAGAAGACTGAGGCTGACGATCGTTTCAGCATTAGGGTTCCTGCACGAGCGGTTCCGGGCGCATTGTAACACCGGCAATCCGGTAGTCGAAGAGCTTGTTTTGATAAACTGAGCGACGCTTTCATTTTTGTATAATTCCGGGGATTACACCAAGACAAGTGCCTTCATTGATAATTACGAGAATTCGCGAACAGGCGCGTAACGTGCGTTCTTTCGAACTCCTGCCTGAAGGAGCAAGCGGAGCCCACGGCATCGAGTTTATTCCGGGGCAAGTTGCGGTGCTGTCAGTCGGTTCGGAAGCCCCTGCTTATTTTGCGTTCGCCAGCGCGCCGGGAGATGAGGCGTTGGAAGTGCTGGTGAAACAAAAAATGGGCGCCAGCAATTTAATCTTCGATATGAAGATTGGCGAACGGATTGAGTTGTCAGAAGTCTGCGGCCGCGGCTTTGCGCTTGACGAGCAGAAAGGTAAGGACCTGGTCTTTGTGGCGATGGGCACTGGAGTTGCGCCGCTAAGGTCTGCGCTACGACACGTGCTGAAGCGCAAGGATGAGTTTGGACAGTTGGTGGTGCTCTACGGCGCGCGCACGCCGGACGACTTTTGTTATCGCGACGAAACGGATCATTGGAGGGAGGCAGGCGTTGAATTGCGTCAGGTTATCTCCAGACCCGATGGTCACGACTGGTCCGGCCCGACCGGCTATGTGCAATCGCTGCTCGATCATGTGTTACCCGATCTCCATTCGCCAATCGCACTCATCTGCGGCTCGCAGGAAATGATGGAGCAAACGCGAGACCGGCTTAGGCAGATGGGGTTTAAACCGGATGAAATCCTGACGAACTATTAACCAGCGATCGGCGCCAGCCAGAGCCCGATGACAGAAGGCAACTTAGGCAAATTAAATGACGTTACTTAAGCGAACTGCTTTCGTGTTGCCAGTGGTGCGAAAGGCTCAGAGGGCGCGTGCTGCGGTGAGTGGTTCGCTTGCGAGTTCTCACTTAGCAAGGGTTACTGGTGCGGCGAGATCGATCTGAGTGAGGTTACACGTCAGTGGTTGCGCATAAAGTACAGCGGATGTTTGTGTCGCGTTTGTTTGGAAAGATCTGAAGCCGGAAGCGGTCAGCCGGAGAACGCAGAGAAAGGTTGCTATTGAAGTGCCAGCTATGCATATGGATAGGCTCGATAGAACCTTGCTGAATGAATGCTCATTCAGTATTATATGCCCATCCAATAAGCTCGTGAGACTTGGCTTTCGCAGCGAACGCCCGTCAGAGAAACCACTATGAGGATCGAAAAAGCCGCAGTATTGGGTGCCGGAACCATGGGGGCACAAATTGCCGCGCACCTGGCAAACGCCGGCGTGCCTACGCTCTTGCTTGATATTGTTCCGCGCGAACTGACGCCCGAAGAACAGGCCAAGGGTCTGACTTTGGAAGCCAAGGCAGTGCGTAATCGCATCTCCCAAGCCGGATTCGAAGCGGCCAGGAAGGGGAAGCCGGCGGCGTTTTTCACACCTGACAAAGCAAGCCTCGTGACCATCGGCAATTTTGAAGATGACCTGGCGAAACTCAAGGACGTTGACCTGATCATCGAAGCCGTTGTCGAGAATCTCGACATCAAGCGAAATTTGTACGAGAGGGCTGAGAAGTATAGGCGAGCGGGTTCTATCATCGGTTCCAACACGAGCGGCATTCCGATCAGCCAGTTGGCGGAAGGCCGTTCAGAAGATTTTCGCGCACACTTTCTTGGCGTCCACTTCTTTAATCCACCTCGTTATTTGCATCTGGTCGAGATCATTCGAACCGAATGGACCAAGCCGGAAGTGTCGTGTTTCCTTTACGGATTTCTCGATCAGCGACTCGGCAAAGGTGTCGTCGCGGCGAAGGACCAGCCAAACTTCATCGCCAATCGCATCGGAACGTTTGGTTCGATGATTACGATTAAGACCATGCTGGAGGACGGTTACTCAATTGAAGAGGTTGATAAGATCACCGGTCAGGCAGTGGGTCGTCCTAAGAGCGCTACCTTCCGCACGTTAGATCTCGTGGGACTCGATGTGGGCGCTCACGTCATCAAGAACCTTTACGAAGCCCTCCCGGCAGACGAAGAGCGCGACGTATTCATTGCTCCTGAGTTTCTTACGCAAATGGTTGGACGCGGAATTCTCGGCAATAAGACAAAGGGTGGTTTTTACAAGAGGCAGGCGGGCGAAGGCGGGCGGAAAGAAATCTGGGCGATAGATCCTAAGACTCTCGAATACCATCCGTCGCAAAAAGTGAAACTGCCCGCGCTCGACGTGGTGAAGAATATCGAAGAATTGCCTGAGCGGATCAAGGCACTTGTTTGGGGCAAGGATCGCGTGGGCGCGTTTCTCTGGAAGACAGTTTCGCGCACCTTTCGATACACCGCCAGTCTTATTCCGGAGATCGCCGACACGATCGTCGAAGTCGATCACGCTATGCGCTGGGGCTACAACTGGGAGTTAGGCATTTTCGAGACGTGGGATGCCATCGGAGTTGAGAAATCAGTTGCGCGGATGAAGGAAGAAGGCGCGGCAATTCCGGCGAACGTGCAGAAGTTGCTCGACTGCGGCGCAAGGTCGTTCTACAAGAAAGAGGATGGCCAACAGTCGTATTTTGACTTCGCCTCGGGCCAATACCTGCCGCTAGCCGATCAGCCGGGCGTGATCGTTCTCAAGTCGGTCAAAGATCGCACAGCTGTGATCAAGAAAAACTCCGGCGCGTCGTTAATCGATATCGGTGACGGCGTAGCCTGCCTCGAGTTTCATTCCAAGATGAATGCCATCGGCGGCGACACGCTGCAAATGTTGAAGCAGTCGCTGGCAGAAGTTGACAAGAATTTCGTTGGTCTCGTAGTCGGTAATCAGGGAACAAACTTCAGCGTGGGCGCCAACATCATGCTGATGTTGATGGAAGCTCAGGAAGAGAACTGGGAAGAGCTCGACATGATGGGCCGGGCTTTCCAGGCATCGACCATGAGCCTGCGCTATTCGCCGAAGCCGGTTGTTGTTGCTCCCTTCAATCTGGTTTTTGGCGGCGGCTGCGAAATGGTTTTGCATGCCGACCGCGTGCGTGCGGCGGCGGAAACGTACATCGGCCTGGTCGAAGTTGGCGTGGGCATCATTCCTGCCGGGGGCGGAACGAAAGAACTGTTGCTGCGCACGCTCGATTCGATTCCGAAGAATGTTGACGACGCCGATGCGTTTCCGTTTGTAAAGCGAGCGTTTGAAACGATTGCCCTGGCAAAGGTTGCGACGTCAGCGGAAGAGGCGCGCACGCTCGGATTTCTGGCCGCAGACGATACGATTTCGATGAACGGCGATCGCTTGATTGCTGACGCGAAGAAGGAAGTGCTGGCTTTGGTGGCTAGCGGTTATGTGCAACCGCAGCAACGGACGGACATTCTGGCCTTAGGCAATACGGCGCTGGCAACTTTGAAGCTGGGCATCCATCAGATGAAACGCGCCGGTTACATTTCGGATCACGATGCGTTGATTGGCGAGCAGCTCGCGCGAATTTTGACGGGTGGAGACTTGAATCATCAGACACGAGTTTCGGAACAGTATCTGCTCGATCTTGAACGCGAGGCGTTTCTATCCTTGGCCGGAACGCGCAAGACACAGGAGCGACTCGCGGCAATGCTGAAAACGGGCAAACCCTTAAGGAATTAGCAGAGGAAGTTATGAAAGAAGCAGTCATAGTTTCAGCGGTTAGAACCGCCGTTGGCAAAGCGCCGAAGGGCACTTTGCGAAACACGCGCCCGGATGAAATGGGCGGGGCAGTTATCAAGGAAGCGCTGGCGCGGGTGCCGGGTCTGGAAGCTTCCGAGATCGAGGACGTGATTATGGGCTGCGCGATGCCGGAGGCGGAGCAGGGAATGAACGTCGCACGCGCGGCTGCGATTCGCGCCGGGCTGCCGGTCGAAACCAGCGCCATGACGATTAATCGTTTCTGCTCATCCGGCTTGCAGTCTATTGCTATTGCCGCCGACCGCATCAGGACCGGAAGCGCCGAGGTTGCTGTTGCCGGCGGACTCGAGACGATGTCGATGATTCCGATGGGCGGCCACATCATCCGTCCCAATCCTTATCTCGTTGAACATTATCCCGACTTCTATTTGAACATGGGCCTGGCCACTGAAAATGTGGCGCGCAAATACAATGTAACCCGCGAAGAGCAGGATGAGTTTGCATTGCGTTCGCACCAGCGAGCCGCTGCGGCACTCGATGCGGACAAGTTCAAGGATGAGACTGTCGCACTGACAGTGGCATTTGAAGATCTCGATGAGAAGGGCCGCAAGCAGACGCTCACAGTAGTCTTTGACCAGGACGAGGGCGTGCGGCGCGACAGTACGATCGCAGGACTCGCGAAACTGAAGCCGGCGTTCAATGTCAAAGGAACGATAACTGCCGGCAATGCTTCGCAAATGTCAGACGGCGCGGCGGCGGCTGTAGTTATGTCGGCCGAGAAGGCAGCGAGCCTGGGCGTGAAACCGCTGGCGCGCTTCGTTGCCTATACGACCGCGGGCTGTCCGCCTGAAGAGATGGGCATCGGCCCGGTGTACGCCATTCCCAAAGTCTTGAAGTTGGCCGGTTTGACGCTCGATCAGATCGATGTGATTGAACTAAACGAAGCGTTTGCAGCGCAGTCGCTGGCCGTCATCAAGACGCTTGGTCTCGACATCGACAAAGTAAACGTTAACGGTGGCGCGATCGCGCTGGGCCATCCACTGGGTTGTACCGGAGCGAAGTTGACTGCAAGCATTTTGCGCGAGCTCGAACGTCGCAACGGTCGCTATGGAATGGTGACGATGTGCGTCGGCGGCGGCATGGGCGCCGCGGGAATATTTGAAAGACTGTAAACAGTAAGCAGTAAGCTTTTCTTAAACCGCTCACCGCTTACTGCTCACAGCTCACTTTTTTGAGACTGAAAGGAACAAACATATGTCAGCCGTAGTCGAACAGAAACAGGTTGTCCAGGGCGGCTCCTTCATGATCGAGGATCGCACAACTGCGGAAATTTTCACCCCTGAAGATTTCACTGAAGAGCACCACATGATTGCCGAGACGACGCGTCAGTTTATCGACAACGAAGTCATCCCGCACATCGACGAGCTCGAAAAGCATGACTGGAAACTAGCGCGCGAACTCGTAAAGAAAGCTGCCGACCTCGGCTTGATTGGCGCCAACATTCCCGAGGAGTATGGAGGCCTCGGCCTCGATCAGACCAGTGGCGCGTTGGTTGGTGAGAACATCGGACGTTGCGCTTCCTTTGCTACTACGCTTGGCGCTGAGAGCGGCATCGGGCTGTTGCCGATTATCTATTTTGGCACCGAGGCAGCGAAACAGAAGTATCTGCCGAAGATAGCTTCCGGGGAGCTGATCACCGCTTACGCCTTAACTGAAGCCAGCTCTGGTTCCGACGCAATGGCTGCCAAGGCGACTGCTCGACTCAGCGACGACGGTACGCACTACATCATCAATGGCGAAAAGATGTGGATCACGAATGGCGGCTTTGCTGACGTGTTTATCGTCTTTGCCAAGGTAGACGGCGATAAGTTTAGTGCGTTTATCGTCGAACGCCAGCCCGGACTGACTTCGGGCGCCGAAGAGCACAAGATGGGCATCAAGGGTTCGAGCACGACTGCACTGGTGCTCGCGGACGCGAAAGCGCCGGTGGAGAATCTGTTGGGAGAAGTTGGCAAGGGCCACAAGATCGCCTTCAACACGCTCAACATTGGCCGCTTCAAACTCGGCGCCATGTGCATCGGCGGCATGAAGCTGATGATGCACGAGTCGATTCGTTACGCGAATGAGCGCCACCAGTTTGGCAAGTCGATCTCGTCGTTTGGCGCGATCAAGTCGAAGCTTGGCGAGATGGCGATTCGCACGTATGTCGGCGAGTCGATGATTTGGCGCACGCTCGGAATGATTGAAGATGCGATCGGCCAGGACCCGAAGGATCTCGAAGCCAAAATGCGCGCGATCGAGGAATACTCGGCGGAGTGTTCAATCATCAAGGTCGCCCTGTCTGAATACTGCGATTACCTTGCCGACGAGATGGTGCAAATTTTCGGCGGCTACGGTTATTCCGCCGACTATCCGGCCGAGCGCGCCTATCGCGACTCGCGCATCAATCGTATCTTTGAAGGCACGAACGAAATCAATCGCATGCTGATTCCGGGTCGCCTCATGAAGAGCGCGCTAAGCGGCAAGCTCGCGTTGCTGCCGGCTGCTCAGGCGTTGATGGATGAGATACTGACGCCGCAGATGGCCAGCTTCGATGATGACGATACTTTGCTCGCGGTCGAAACGAAACTTGCCAGGAACGCCAAGAAGGTTGGCTTGATGGTGCTGGGCACGGCCGCCCAGAAGTACATGATGACTTTGGGAGACCAGCAGGAGATTCTGATTGGCATCGCCGACATCATCATGGACGCTTACGGGATGGAGTCGGCGATTCTGCGCACGCAGAAGCTGGCGGCGTCGCAAGGTGAAGCAGCAGCGGCGCGCTATGTCGACATGACGCGCGTTTTCTGCAACGACGCAGTTGAACGCATTGAAGCGCGGGCCAAGAACACGCTGGCGGGGATGTCGGAGGGCGACGAGTTGCGCACGCTGCTGGCGGCGCTAAGGCGTTTCACCAAGCTGACACCGGTGAACACGATCGTCGCGCGCCAACGGATCGCCGATGTAATGATCGCAGCGAATAAGTACGTTTACTAAAACGTTAAGGGGAAAGGTGAAAGGGGTAAAGGGGAAAAACTCGTTTATTCCCTTTACCCCTTTACCCGCTTCCCCCTTTTCCCTGTTAACCTCTCACTCCATGCGCATCATCCCCATCTCGCTGCCGACGCCGTTCTACATCGGCCCGGTTAACGTCTATCTAATCGCGGAAGATCCCGTCACGCTGATCGACACTGGCCCCAAAACCAAAGAAGCGAATGACGCGCTGCATGAAGGACTGCGAAAGGCGCGCATTCGTATCTCCGATATTCGTCGCATCGTACTCACGCATGCACATGAGGACCACTGCGGATTAGCGCGCTCGGTCCGTGATCAAGCCAAGGATGCTGAAGTGCTGGTGCACGCATGGGAGACTGGCCATCGCATTGGCCGGCTCGAGTATGAAGAACATCGCAACCTCCTGGTGCGGGCGGGGGTGCCGGCCGAAGAGATCGAGACGATGCGAAAGATGTACGAAGGCGTGCGTCAATACGCCGACTCATTTGAGGCGGATGAATACGGTGAACTACGTGACGAAGAAGAGCTTGAATTTGAAACCGGCACTTTGCGCGTGGTGCATACGCCCGGACACACTCCTGGCTCATGTTCCTTTGTTCGTGAGGCAGACCGCACCGTGATCGCCGGCGACTGCGTTCTTAAACGCATCACTCCCAATCCGATTCTCTCACCCGACCCGATTGATCCGACAAAGCGCTTCGCATCGCTTGCGGAATATCTCGTTAGTTTGGCGCGCCTGCGTGCGTTTGCACCTACGCTCGTGCATGGCGGTCACGGCGAACCGGTGCACGACTTCGAGGAGTTGTTCAACCGTTATTTTCGAGCGATCAGGGAACGTCAAACGGAGGTGATTCGTCTGCTCCCGAAGGCCGGCGCAACTGCCTGGGAGATCGCCCGGCAGATGTTTCCCGTCACTGACGACGTTCACCGGTTCCTTTCAGTGTCTGAAGCGGTGGCGCACCTTGACCTGGCGCACTCCGAGCGGAAGATCGAAGTCGAATTCGGTGACGGGAGAGAAGTGTATCGAAAAATATTGTAAGAGGGGAAAGGGGAAGGCGTAAGGGTATACAAGGACGAAATCCGTTGTCCCTTTCCCCGTTCCCCTTGCTCCCCCGATTTCTTTGGAACCCACCGCTCGCGCTCGCGTGTAACCCTCAAAATCTATCCGGAGGACTCTCTCTGTTATGAATCTTAAGAATGCTTTGTATCTTCTATTCTCCCTTCTCTTGACCGCAGGGATCGCGCTGGCGCAGCAGGGTGCTCCGCAACCCCCGGCAGCACCAGAAGCGCCCGAAGCGCCAGAGCTGCTCGGTGATGCCCCCCAGGCTTTCTCGTTCTTTGTGCAGGGCGGCAGTTTTCTGGGCGTTAATGTGGAAGACATAAACAAGGAAAACATGGCCCGTTATGGAATGCGCGAGGCCCGCGGCGTGGGTATTACGCAGGTCGTCAAGGACAGTCCCGCGGAAAAGGCGGGGCTAAGAAAAGATGATGTCATCGTCAGGTTTGAGAACGACAACGTAACGAGCGCCCGGAAGCTTACCCGCCTCGTGTCGGAAGTCGCACCGGATCAAACGGCGAAACTGAGCATCAGTCGCGGCGGCAGCGAACAGGAAGTCGCAGTCACCATCGGCAAACGCAATGAATCGATGATGGGTAACTGGCAGGGCCTGGATAAGTTGAAAGGACTCGACAATCTCCAGGGATTGGATCGGCTGAAGGAATTGGAGCGAAATATGCCGCCGGGAGCAAAGGTTTGGAAGTGGGAAGGTGAACCGGGGAAAGACGGAATGATCTACGCTTTCGGCAATCATCGTCGCATCGGAGTCGCCACGACGCAGCTAACAAAACAGTTGGCGGACTACTTTGGCGTCCGTGACGGCGAGGGTGTATTGGTCACGTCCGTGGCGGACGACAGTCCGGCGGCAAAGGCCGGCCTCAAAGCGGGAGACGTTATCACTGCGATTGACGGAGAGAAGGTTGAGGGAGCCGGCGACCTGGCACAGGGAATTAACAAGAAGAAAGACGGCGATGTCACGCTTACGGTAGTCAGGAACAAGAACCAGCGGACGGTGACGGTTACCCCGAAAGAGGATGCGGGCCCGCCGATGCCAGGTGCACCGTCACCGGGCGTGCGCAGAATTGTAATTCCGCGCGTTGAACTTGGTTCGATCCCGGAAATGAACATTCAGATTCCGCGAATCGACCTGCCTAACACACCGGAGATCAACGTAGTGCTTCCGCGCACGATCAAGGGACCAAAAGTTCGCGTGATCCGCGCGGGTTCGCAACTGCCGATATAAGAACAAGGGGAAAAGGGGAAAGGGTAACGGGGAAGAAAGCCCCGTTACCCTTTTGACGTCAATACCAACTCTACCTCAACAGATTTCCCGTTACGCCTTCCCCTTTTACCCCAAGGCGTCTTACCGCGCTCCGCCTAATTTGCGCTTACCTTCGATAGCATCTCTGAAGGCCCCGCCGGGGACGTCGCCGATCTTGATCGCCTCATCAAACTCTTTCTCCGCTTCGCCGTCGTGCTCCAGAAATGCGTGAATTCTTCCCATAGCTTCATGCGCGCGCGAAACCAGCGCGCGATCAGTTTCTGGAGACGACGCTTCAATTGCGAGACGATAATTTCCCAGCGCGCGGTTCAGACGCTCAGCCTGCACGTCTTCATCAATAGCATCGGCGGCAGCGAGACTTGCAGTTTGTGCCAGCGCGAAGAATATTCTTGGTTCGCGTGGGTAGTCTTTAACCAAATCCTTCAGCCGTGCATCGGCATTGTTGTAGTCCTTCGACTGCAGCGTTTGTTCTATTTCTCCAAGCTTCTTAACCAGCAGAGCCGCCTTCGCTGTATTAGCCTCAGAATAGATTGGAGTTTCAACTTCGGCACGCCTGGCGGAAAGACGAGCCTTCCGTGCCGCCAATGCGCGCTCGCGAATTCCGGCATTTTCACTCAACCGCTGCGTTTCGCGTGCCGGATCAAACGAAGCGATCATATCTGCGAAAAAACTCGAGACATCAAAGCCCGAGGTCTCGATGCCTCTCAACTGGTCCGCGAAGTAGAAGGCGAGGATGGCGCCGTGTTCATAGTCGTCGGCCAGCCGCGCCACCGTGTCGTCCTCAACGGCTTTCGCGTTAGCTTGAAGTTCTTTTGAAATTGCCTGGCGCGAAAGCGCGTCTTTGGCAGCGGCGATTCTGACGCGGGCCGCTTGATTGAGACCATCAAGTCTTCTGGCCTCGTCGTAGCGGGCATCGGCGGCGGCTACGAGCGAGCGGGAGACCGCCAGGAAAACATCAGGACTGATTGCCGCGCCCGTTTTCTCTCGTGCCGCAATGATTATTTTGATCTGATCCCGCCGATCGGCGATCTCACGGTTAAACTTTAACGTCAGCGGATCGACTATGTATTGCAGATAACCTCGACGCAGTTCCGAAGACGCGGGATCGGTTCCGGCTGGCAGCACCGCATAGTATTCGTCGCCAATCACCCGGAAATTGATCGCGCCGGGTGCGCCCAGCAGGTCGGGAACAATATAGAAGTGACGTGGATGCTCACGCGTGGAATAAGTCTTCGCGGCGTTCTTCTTCGGCGTAGTTAAAGGCTTAGCTTGAACGCGTTCGACTGAGAACGCGATCGGCCTCGTGTGCAGATACGACAACAAGGCTCGAATCATTTCCGCGGTTGGCCGCCGCAGCCGATCCCCCTCGGCCTGATGAGCGCGCGTGTAAACGGGAAGATTCTCTTCGATGTTGGCACGACGATAAAATTCCCGAACCAGCGGCGCAAAGTCGAGAACTTCAAGGAGACTGGTGGGGAGTTCTTCAGACCTTGCCGGCGCCTCAAGCAGTGGAGGCGGCCCAAGTGCGAAGGCCAGTGAAACATAGCGCGCTGCCTGGTCGGCCGCCGTGGCCGGATCAGGGAGCTTGTTCCTTTCGTAAAACGAGCGCAAGCGGTGGCGCAGGTCAGGATCAATTCCCTCCAGATCTTTTCTAACCTGCGCGCGAAATGCTGAGGGCTCTGTGCCGGGTGGCAACGGATCAAAGCCGGCCGCTTCCAGCGCCGCCATCACCACGATCAGCCGCGGCTCAGTCTGGAAGCTTACGCCGTAGTCTGACAACTTAAATTCCTCGACTTCTACTGAGCCTTGAGGGGGTGGCTGCTGGCGCGACGAAGTCGGCGACGTTGGATTTGGCCTGGAACTGGCGGGCGTTTGTCCTGCAGGTGCGGCACCTGATCGCGTTTGTGAATAAGTAACTGCCGCAGCGACAGTCAACAGAATAGCCAGTGAAATGATCTTCTTCATAAATTCGTTATGACGATTTAGTTGCCAGGGAGTTTGGCTTTGCGGTGTTCTCCGGAATGTTTAGAGATGCCTGTCAGCGCCAGAACCGATGCCTTCGGGTTCTGAGGGTAATTATTTCACCGCATTCGCGCGCCGCCGGGCCCGCAGCAGCGCTGATGTTACTGGATAAGCAATGAGCGAACAAACCACCGAAAGCGTCAGGCCTCCGATCGAGAAAGGCCAAACAATGTCCCAGCTTTCCTTGAAAAGCTGGGGGTAATAAGAGGCGGTGAGCAGGTGAGGATGCCTCAAGAGTTCGATACCGCCCGCGGGAATCCGCCACGGGCGTCCGAGAACAACAGCGCCAATGGCGTAAGAAGCAATAATGATGGGAACGAGCGTGAGAAAGGGATTGTTGATAAAAGTTCCGGTGTAGACTGCGATCTTGTTGAAACGAAAAAGAAAGGCAATCAGACTCGCGAGGATTGTATGAAGGCCGAGGAAAGGTGAGAAGGCGATGAAAACTCCCAGCGCAAAAGCAAGCGCCGTTCGCTCCGGTGGATCATCCAGCGCAAGCAAACGGCGAAAGGTGGTACGAAACATTTGAAACTGCTATTTAAAGCTGTTCAAAGCCTCCGCTTCATCATCGTAAGCGTCAAACACAGTCAGAAGCTTGGTAATGACCAGCAGGTCCCGAATCTTCTCGGTTAGATTCAACAGTTTTAGTTGGCCGCCATCGCGGCTCATGGTGGTGTAGTTTGCGATCAGTTCGCCAATACCGCTCGAGTCGAGATTTTTCACGCTCGCAAGGTTGAGCAGGATCTTCTTGTTCCCCTGATCGATCAAACCACGAATCGCATTACGAAGAACGACGGCCCCATCCCCCATTCTCACTGCGCCGCTGAAATCCAGAATGGTAACGTCGCCCGCCTGGCGCTTCTTAATGTCAAGTTCGGCCATCTTTTGTCTCCCTTGTTAGTCCGGCAAACAATGGTTTACCAAACAGAGCAGTCTACTTGAAACTGGCGAGTGCCTCTTCTTCGTTTTCGTATACGTCAAACACGGTCAGGAGTTTCGTGATCGTCAGGAGATCCTGAAGTTTTTGCGTCAGATTGAGCAATTTCAACTGCCCGCCTTCTTTGCCGATCGCCGTGTAGCTGGACACCAATTCTCCGATGCCACTGGAATCGATATATCCGACCTTCGCAAGATTCAGTAGAATCTTCTTCTTGCCTTCTTCAAGCAGGCGACGGATTGCGGTACGAAGGGCAACGCTGCCTTCACCGATCGTAATCTTGCCATCCATGTCAAGCACAGTGATGTCGCCAACCTGACGCTCCGAAATATTTAGCTCTGCCATTTCAGCTTGTCTCCTTTAAGGATTTGCGATTTTAGATTTGATTTCCGATCCATCGTTTTGCCGCCGGAGTAAAACTGAGCGACAGAGCGCAATCGCAAATCGTCAACTTGAGCCTTTATAGTTTCTTGGTCATGCGTACGCTAGTGCCGCCTTTTGGATCTGCCGCCCAATCAACTTCGTCCATGAAGTTTCGCATGAAAAAAATTCCGCGCCCTGAGGTTCTCAAGATGTTTTCGTCTTCGGTCGGATCTGGAACGTCGTTGGGGTTGAACCCAGGGCCCTGGTCGTGCACTGTAATCTCAAAAACTGCTGGGGTATTTCTTAGCCTGAGCTCCACGAATTTCGCGTCGTCGAGTTTATTTCCGTGCACCACCGCATTGGTTACCGCCTCGCGTACTGCCATGTCTACTCCGAAGGCGACATCCGCGGCGATCCCGAGGCGGTTCATGAATTCAGAAACTGCGGCAGCAGCTTCACCAACCGTCTCAATGCGGCTGGGGAATTTGAGTGCGGTTGTCTCTAAAGTTCCTTCTAGGGTCACAACTAAAAGACAAGTCAGTTCCAGGAAGAGCCATCGTCCCGCGGGAGAATCGTCCCGGTGTGTCTGAGCCTCGGCCTTTTTGAACTCCAAAAGCTACGGAAGGTCGAGGGTTTAACATGCGGGCATGTCGCGTGTCAAGAAACGGCCAGTCGCCATCCTACCCTCCTCAATGCTTTACGCCCGGCAACGATTGGTTGAGTGTGTCAACCCGGCGATCATCGTTCGGCGGCGGTTTTCCGGGGGCCATGTTTTTTTCCAGATGTGCCTGAACTGTGGAAGAATGACTACTCTAAGACTTGACTAGAGTTGACGTAATCCACCGCAAGCAGGAAGTTGTGACCAAACAGCAAATCGTCATCATTGGCTTCATGGGGACTGGCAAGACTACGGTCGCACAGGAACTAGGCCGCAGGCTCAATTGCGCCTCGGTTGATCTGGACGAGTTGATTACGAAGGGTGAGGGCCGAAGTCCCGGTGAAATAATCGATCATGACGGCGAAAGCAGGTTTCGCGAGCTTGAAACGCAGCACCTGCGTGAGGTTTTGGAAAACGAGTCGGCACGCGTGATTGCTGTGGGTGGCGGAGCGTGGACGATTGCAGTCAATCGCCGGTTGATCGCGGATCACAAAGCAATCAGTGTGTGGTTAGACGCGCCCTTTGAGTTGTGCTGGCAGCGGATTGAGGCGGGAGGGGAAGTGAGGCCGCTGGCACGTTCGCGCGATCTGGCTGAACGGCTTTACGCAGCGCGACAGCCCTTTTACGAGTTAGCCGACGCCCGGATCATTGTTTCCGAAACCGAAAGCGCTGAAGAAATTGCGATAAAAGTAACCAAGGCGTTGCCGCCCAGGATCGATTAGAGCCTTCCGGCAAAGAAAACCCTCTTGCACTTTTGAACAGGTTCAAGAAATGTCTTGACAGCCGCCTTAGGTAGGGGTAGGCTACGTTTTGAACGCGTTCAATTTCGAGCGAAGTTCAACAAAAAGGAGGCTGTCATGTCGGTTGAGATCATCACTTACCTCGTTTACCTGGCAATAAGCATTGGCCTGACCATTTGGGTGGCGCATACGCTGCACAAGAGTGGCCGGGTCTTTTTGGTAGACGTTTTTCACGGTAATGAACAGCTTGCGGATTCGGTGAATCACCTGCTGGTCGTCGGTTTCTACCTCATTAATCTCGGCTACGTCAGTTTGGCGCTAAAGCTGGGTTACAACCTGGCCTCGGCAAAGGAGGGCATTGAGGCGTTGTCTGTGAAGGTGGGGATGGTGCTGCTCGTTTTGGGCGGGATGCACTTCTTCAATCTCTTCATCTTCAGTCGCATGCGCCGCCGGGCCACGCTGCGCAACAATCCACCACCGGTCGCGCCGGACGCTTTCACCGCCGTGGGGGCGGCCTGAGCCATGTCTTCGCTAACCGTGCTCTACGATCCACTTTGCGGGTTGTGCCGAAGGGTGGATGAGTGGCTTGCGGAACAACCCAAGCTCGTGCCTTTGATTCTTGTAGCGGTTAAGTCTGACGAGGCGCGGCGTCGTTTTCCAAATCTGGACCACGAGCCAACCGTGAACGACCTGACGGTAATCAGCGACCAGGGCGCTGTGTATTACGGCCCGAAGGCGTGGCTCATGGTTCTGTGGGCGCTGTGCCGGTATCGCGAATGGTCCTACCGGCTCGCCTCGCCCGAGCTGCTGCCGACCACGCGGCGAGTTGTCTCATTGATTTCGCAGCATCGCTACCAGATTAGTCGCGCTGCTCACTTATCGAGGTAACGAAAATGAAGTCAGCCAGAAAATCGACCGCGACGAAGACGGCGAAAGGTGAACAGACCAAAGCGCTCATTCTGAATACCGCTTTGGAAATGCTTCACGAGCGTGGTTACGAAAATACAACCATGCGCGCCATTGCCGAGAAGGCGGGTGTATCGCTCGGCAACGCCTATCACTACTTCGGCTCAAAGGACCACCTCATCCAGGCGTTCTATCACCGCGTGAATGAAGATCACTTGCGGGCTTCGCAGCCGGCGTTGCAAAAGGAATCGTCTTTAAAGGCGCGCCTGCTTTCCGTGATGCGGCTCAAGATTGACACGCTTGAGCCGTATCATGAATTTGCCGGCGTGCTCTTCCAAACAGCTGCCGATCCACACAGTCCCTTGAATCCGTTCGCGCATGCTTCGGCTCCGGTGCGACGCGACAGCATGCAGCTCTTCAAAGATTTGGTGGCGGGCTCTAAGGCCCGGATCCCGGACGACTTGCGTGAAGAGTTGCCTCACCTGCTGTGGCTTTACCACATGGGAATCATCCTGTTTTGGATTCACGATCCTTCGCGCAAACGCACCCGAACCTACCGATTGATTGATCAGACAGTCGATCTATTGGACAAGCTCATTTCCCTCGCCAGCAACCCTCTCATGCGGCCGGTGCGAAAGAAGGCTTTAAAAATGGTTGTGGATCTTCGCGATTTGGAAGTCGAAGAAGCAGAGGACTAAGTAGAGCGGGTGGGAAACGCTCATGGAATATCTTCTCAAAATTTGTTTGATCTTTGGCGAATGGATTGAGGACAAGCGCGGAAGTTGGCGGGCGCAACTTGAAGCGGAAAAGAAAACGATCTTAACGTTTCTCTCGCAGGGTGCAGTGGGCGGCATGGTCGGATATTTCTGTTTGATCGTTTTGGCTAGCTCACAGGCGCATGGCTACGCTGTCTTCTACTTTGTTTTGCTCCCAGTCTTTCTGGCTTTCGGTGCAGTTTGGGGTGCGGCTGCTGGACTCTTTGTATGGATGCCTGGAGCGTTGCTCAAGAGACGGATCGGATTCGTAGGTCGCTCAGGCAGTGCGATCGGCGGCATGTCACTGCTGAGCGGCGCGGTTTTTTACCTGTTAGGG
This sequence comes from Acidobacteriota bacterium, assembly GCA_040002755.1. Lineage (GTDB taxonomy): Bacteria > Acidobacteriota > Blastocatellia > Pyrinomonadales > Pyrinomonadaceae > PSRF01. Next base: position 20,720 of record JBDUDV010000042.1, read on the forward strand.
GTAACGGCAAGCTTTGGGATGTATCCCTGGCTCATTGTTTATGTCTGCGCAATGTATTTGCCGATCGTGCTGCTGACTGGCTCCGGAATCAGGCCCGGTAGACTGTTGGTTTTCGGAGCTGGAGGACGTATCGCGCGGCGCCGCTTCCGCCATTGGTTAATAATTCCGCCCGGCTTTCTGCTGCGCGCGGCAAGTATCTTTGGCATGCTGGAAGCATTACTGCCTTTAGCCGTCTGGATCTCTGTGCGAATGTCGCCCGGGTCAGACGTTTCCGGTCGGGACGGTCTGCCGGCAATCGTCCTTGCAATCACATACTTTTCCACCAGTACCTACTTTAGTTTCAAAACGCCGCGCAAGACGTTCCTGCTGGCACTAGCCATCGCGCTGAACGTGCCCGCGGTTTTCCTGATGATGACTGAAAAGCAGTTTGGTACCGCTGACGCCGATTTTCTGGCGTACTCCTACTTTGGATTCATCTGTTTGTGGACGGTCTACACCTTCGGCTGTTTGATTGCTCCTGTGGCTGCTTCGCGCGCCATTAGATTGGTCAATGGAACGTTCATTCTCAGGAAGTCTCAGAATGCGACCGTAATGGTGCAACTATGAATATCGTGATTCCCGGTGGTTCAGGTCAAGTAGGCACGGTTCTCGCTCGCGCGTTTCAAGAGCGTGGCGATGAGGTCGTGGTTCTAAGTAGGACAGAGAACTCCGCGCTGCCGTGGCGAACCGTGAAATGGGACGGCGAATCCCTCGGCGACTGGATAGCCGAACTTGAAGACGCGGATGTAGTTATCAATCTCGCTGGGCAGAGCGTGAACTGCCGCTACACGGAAGCGAATCGGAAGATCATTAAAGAGTCACGGTTGAGGTCGACACGAATTGTCGCTGAGGCGGTAGCCAGGGCTAAGCGTCCGCCGCGTGTTTGGTTGCAGGCGAGCACTGCCACAATCTATGCGCACCGCTACGACGCGCCGAACGATGAAGCAACTGGCATCCTCGGCGGTTCAGAACCAAACGCGCCGGACACGTGGCGCTTCAGCATTGATGTAGCCACCTCTTGGGAACGCGCCTTCAACGAAGCGGTAATCCCGCACACCCGGAAGGTCCTGATGCGTTCGGCCATAATCATGAGTCCGGATCAGAGTGGGCCATTCGATATTTTGCTGCGCTTGGTGCGCTTTGGATTGGGAGGCACTTGCGGCGACGGTAAACAGTTTGTCTCCTGGATACATGATCAGGATTTCGTTCGTGCTGTGATCTGGCTGATTCAACATGAGGAACTCGACGGACCTCTCAATCTTGCCGCGCCGAAGCCTCTGCCCAACGCGGAGTTCATGCAAACACTGCGAAAAGCCTGGGGGACGCGGCTCGGCCTGCCGGCGACAAAATGGATGTTGGAACTGGGAGCTTTACTACTTCGCAGCGAAACCGAGCTTATTCTCAAGAGCCGGCGCGTAATTCCGAGCCGACTGCTCGAGTCAGGATTTACTTTTCAGTTTCCCGCATGGGCCGATGCCGCGCACGATCTTTGTGAGCGTTGGCGGAAAAACCATTGACCAATCCGGCTGGACGCGCAGCGGACTAGAGAACATCAACGTTTTTCTGCGGCGCTGGCCCGTTACGCTCAGGACTTGTTGGCAACTCCAAATGCTGGTGCTAGAATCCGACTATCTACTTGATCGGATTTCGCAGCAGCGGTTCTTATAGCGATCTCATTGGTTGTTTAATCGATTGAGTTTCTATAATTCCTGAGGAGGCTCCCCCAAATGGCTTCACCTCTAATCGTTCTGACGGCATCGTCTACCGAAGCGAGCGAGTGGAAACACAGCGTCTGGCAACAGATGATGTCCGCCGCGGTCCCCGTCAAACTCAGCAACACAATCTTCAATAAGGTTTCGTTTGCGAACGAATCGTGGCCTGACGGTCGGGCCAAGTTTGTGCCCAATGGCCTGCGCATGATCGAGACGTTGCTCTTGCGGGAATACGCGGACCAGGACGTGGTCAGTTGCTACTGCGACAACCTTGAGAAGTTTATCGGCCCGGAGACGAAGGTGCTGGCCATTCACGCGCACAACCCGCTGGGCATCTCTTACGCGACCGAAATTTATGCCAAGCTCTTCGGCGAAAATCTGATGCCGCTTAACGCTGCCGAGTTTCTCAAGATCGTCACGCATCCGGTAGTCAAAAAGTATAAGCCGAAGATTGTGGTGGGTGGCCCCGGCGCCTGGCAACTGGAAAAGGCCAGCCGTCTTGATGAGTTTAAGATCGATTACCTGATCGACGGCGAGGTGGAGCGAGTTTTCAACGATCTTTTCAGACGCATCATGGAAGGCGATCCGTCGCTGCCGCGAATCATCAAGGTGCCGAAAGCTATGCAGGCCAGTGTTGAAGAGATTCCGGTTGTAAAGCATCGTTCAACTTTCGGAGTGGTTGAGATCACGCGCGGTTGCGGGCGCGGCTGCCAGTTCTGCGGACCAGCAACTAAAGTTGGGCGCTCGTTTCCGTTGGAACACATTATCGAGAGTGTGAAGGTGAACGCAGCCGAAGGCGCGGAAAGCGTGCTGCTCGCCTCCGAAGACATGTTTCTTTACGAGCAGTTGCCAAACTTTCAAACGAACGTGCCGGCGCTGGAAAAACTTTTCAAGAGCATCGTCGCAGTCCCCGGAATAAAACTCATTCAGACTTCGCACATCACGATAGCTCCGGTCGTTAAGGACCCCTCGATCGTTGAGCGTCTGGCGCCCTTGATTGTTCCTTATTCCCACGTTCAGCATAAGCTGTCGTCGCATCCGGATCATCGCGCCGCCGATCCGATCATCGGCCTGGAGACCGGCAGCGCCCGTCTCTTTGACACTTACATGAAAGGGAAGGCGTATCCGTACAAAGCCCACCAGTGGCGTGACGTGGTGCTCCAGGGAATAGAAACCTTGAACCGGCATAACATCTTTCCGATGTGCACTTTCATTCTCGGCCTGCCAGGTGAAACCGAAGAAGACACGAAGCAGTCGCTCGATCTGCTTTACGACTTGCGCCATGCCAAGGGCACGTTTGTTCCGACGTTCTTTGTGCCGCTGGAAGACACCCGCATGCAGAAAAAGGAAAGCGCGAAGTTGATTGAGATGACTGACTTGCAGTGGGAATTTTTCTTTACCTGCTGGCGCTACAACCTCGAATTCTGGAAGGGCGGCCATACTCGCTTAAATGCGAAATTTTCACTCGGCGTGCCTATCTATTACAGCAAGATGGGGAAGCGACTGTTTGGCGAAGTGATCAAGTATCCAATCGCGCGTTTTGCGGGCGTGCCGGACCGCTTTACGAAGAAACATCTTTATCTGGACTTCACGGGTCACAAGCGTAATCCCAACGGCATGGATCCTTTGGCGGAAGAAATTATTCCGGGATTCAAGAATGTGCGCGAGAAGGGACTCAACCTGATCGACGCCAGCGAATTGCATCACTTCCAACCAAACACAGCTGGAGCCGCTTTAGCTTCTAACGAGTAAAACTCCAGGCGAGTAGCATGCCCGCCAACATTGATTTCCACCAACTGGCGGCTACCTCAAGGAAAACGCACCGACCATTTCTGATCGGTGCGCGTCATAGTAGATCAAATTGGTGTAACTCAGAACAGGAACTTCAAAGCGAATTGCACCTGACGCGACGAGCCCGAGTCGCCGGTACCAAAGCGCGTGTTACCGATCGACGCAAACCCTGCACTTCCAACCTGCGCGATACGACCAGGCTGCCCGAAGTTCGTGTGATTCAAAATATCGAAGAACTCGGCACGAAACTGAATACGCATGTTCTCACCGAGCTTCGTGTTCTTAGTGACCGAGAAGTCTGCGTTTTGGAAAGTTGGTCCGGTTATTGAATTCCGCCCTAAGCTGCCAAAGTGGAAAACGTTCTGACCGGCAGCGCCACGCGCAACTGGCAGTGCAAAGACCGAACCCGCCGGGCATCCGCTGGGCGCGCGCGGGTCACACACCGTATTGTGGAAAAACTGTGTGCGGCTGCCGATGACGCTTAGAGGGCCAACCAGGTCCGGCCTTATCGACGCCACGCCGGTAAAACTGCTGATGCCGGCTCCAGCGGCAATGCTTGTGCCCGCTATTGCAAGCGGATTGCCAGCCAGAATGTTAATTGGGTTTCCGCTCTGAACGCTAATGATCGCACCGAGCTGCCAGCCTGTAGTCAGGCGATTGCCGTGGAAGGGCAGCTCATAGATTGTGCTGACAACGAAACGATGGCGCGTGTCGAAGTCAGACACGGCCCGGTCGCCACGGAGGTTATAGCTGTCCTGCACCACCACGCCCTGCGAACTTAACGAATTGTAATCGATCGACTTTGACCACGTGTAGGAGGCATTAAACTGCAGCCCGCGAGAGAGCCGCTTGTTGGCGCTTACCCACAGAGCGTTGTAGCTGGAGTTGCCTGTACTTTCGATCTGCGTGATGTTGTTGAGTGGATTGTTGGGCAGAATCGGACTGTTGGGCGATAGTCTAGCGAACGGTCGCACCCCGTTGATAAACTGATTGATGTTTCGCGAGATGCGCAGGTGAGTTCCCTTCGATCCAAAATATCCAACCATCAGTGCCAGGCTGGGAGTGATTTCTCGTTGGACGTTCAAGTTCCATGACTGAACGTAAGCATTGTCGAAGTTTGGATCGACCGTGCTGGGGTTCAAGCCGCTGGCGGCGGCGTCCCCTCTTGCGGTGCCAAATGTGGTTGTTGGTTTCGCCGTAGTTGATACGAAGTTAAGCGGCGTTGCCAGCGGTGGATTTGCGGACGTGCCAGTCACCAAGTTTGTCACCGGCTGATCGACAAGTATCGCATAGCCTGCCCGTACAGAGGTCTTACCATTCTTGAACGGATCCCAGGCAATACCGACGCGCGGCTGAAAGTTTTTATTGTTGGTGTGGTAGATCTGATTCCTGCCCGACCCGATACGGATCAGAGAGACTGTAGCCGGATCAAAAACCACAAAGCGATTGAACCTCTCGGAAGGTGATAGGTTGTCGTCATAGCGAAGGCCGAGCTCGAAGGTTATGTTTGGCCTCCACTTGAAGTTGTCCTGAACAAAGAGGCCGAAGGCTCCTTGGGCGATCGCGCTGGAGCGATCACCTAGCGTGATGCTGAACGCCGTGGCCGTTCCCTGTTGAAAATTTGCAGCGGTAGCAAAAGTGAACGCGCCAGTATCAAGATTGGAGTTATTGTTGAAGAACCGGCGCCATTCACCGCCGAACTTGAGCGAGTGATTACCGTGTAAATAACTCACTGTATCCGACAAAACGAAACCCGTGTCCGCCCGGCCTTGCGGGAAGCCACCCGGTCCTCCGAAATTCAGGGTAGGTGACGGGAGCCCGCCGACAGTGATCTGGGGCAACCCGATGGGCTGCGTAATGCCATTGATGATCCCGAGGGTCGAGGGATCGATGAGAGCGTTTGGGGTGAAGGTAATGTGGATTCGGTTAAAGCCAAAGCGGGCTTCGTTCGTCAGTGACGGCCCGAAGACATGGGTTTCATTCAGAGTCAATACCTGCCGCCGGGACTGACGCGTGTCGCCGAACCCGGGAATCGTGTTGCCCTGTAGTACCGGTTCACCTCGCCTGTCTCGCTGAAAGGCGTAATAACCGTGCAGGCTGTCGTTACTTCCCAGGTTATGGCTGACATCTCCCGTCCACTGGTCGAGGTTAACCGGAGCGGTCGCAGAGCCCACGAAAGATCCCGATACAATGCCTTGCGCGTTTGTTGTTAGTACGTTGGCTCTCGGAATGAAACTCAATAGTCTCTGCGAGACTGGATCGGTGACGTTCGCTCGCTGCGTGTCGGTGAGTACGCCGCCGTTAAGCGTGAGACCCTGCCGCTGACGAATAGCCTCGTAGCTGAAGAAGAAGAAGGTCTTGTTTTTGCCTTTGTAACCCAAGGCCGAGCCGCCTTCGCCGAAGCGTGGCAGGTTGACCGGTCCACCGATATTAAATCCAAACTGATTGCGCTTGAACGGCGGAGGTTGTGGCCCATCAAAGAAGTTTCGCGCGTCGAGCGCGTCATTCCGTAAGAACTCGAATAGTTCTCCATGGTATTCATTTCCCCCAGAGCGAGTGGCGATATTGACGATCGCCCCCGAGTTGCGGCCGTACTCGGCGCTGAAGGTTGAGTTATCAATCTTGAACTCCTGAACAGTGTTGATTGACGGTTGAAAGGTGATCTGGTTCTGCACCATGTCGTTCAGGTTGACGCCGTTGATCATGAAGTTAACAGTGTCTTCCCGGTTGCCGGCGGTGTTGACTCCGAATGAGCCCTGTCCCCGCAGCGGAGCGGTCAAGAAGCCCGTCGCTGGATTTGGCGTAACCGAGCCTGGGACCAGGAAGGCTAGGTCGACAAAATGCCGGCCATTGAGGGGAATCTCCTGGACCGTTCGCTGGTTGATTACGGTGCCCACGGAAGTCGTCGCCGACTCGATCACTGGGGCGTCGGAAGTCACCACGACTTGTTGAGAAATGTCGCCTACGTGTAGCTGAACGTTCTGCACTACCGTGCGGGCAACTTCCACCGTCAGCGCTTTGACGTTCCCGGTTTGAAATCCCTGTGCCCTAACCTCGACCTGATAGCTGCCGACTGGGAGCGCGGCGATTTGGTAATTCCCTTCGTCATCGGTTTTTGCCGTCCGCTCCAACGAGGTGGCTTCGTTGCGCACTGTGATAGTTGCGTCGGGAACTACGGCTCCCTTAGGATCGGTGACCGTGCCTCGCAAGATCGCTGTCGATTGGGCCCGCACGGGCATGCTTACCATTAGGAACATTGCAGCCGCCACTACAAAGGTAAATGGGCTGCTAACGCGAATACTTATGTGCAATGAGCACCTCCTGAGGTTCTGAACAAGAGAAGTTGGAACTTCCTTGAGGTTCGGATGATCATCCACGACAATCTATCGCCCGATCACCCTCCTTATGGAGAGCGTACAGCAATCCCAATAGTAGCGGTAGCTTTTGCGGTCAGTAATCATTCTCAATGGCACGCGGAGCCTCGGAATTCGAATACGATAGACCCCGCGCATTGGGCCGTCAGGGCTTGTCGTTGTATTGAGCGCGCGCGTCGCTTGCCACCATTCTGACGGCGAGACCGTCGTAGGAAAGCGAGTAAGTAGGATTACTCTTAATCAGATTGCGAAATACCAATTATGAGTAGCGAAAGTTGCCCATACGGTCGTAGCTGACCGCCTGGTTATATTTGGCTTTGAGTAGGCTGGGATCGAGACTGATGACGCTGCCCATCAGCCATGCTGACAACTAGCATCTAACATCTGCGTTACGACAGCTTTAGCTTTTGACGCTGATCGAAGAAGTCAGACCAGGCATCGCCGTTTTTCTTGAGCAGGGCGGGAACGTTTTTGACTGTAAAGTCGGAAATCTTCACGCCCTGCTCGATTTGTTTCCAG
>JBDUDV010000043.1:0-27952 GCA_040002755.1 Acidobacteriota bacterium
GATCAGCCCGTGGAGTAGAAGCTCGCTACGCTGCTTTCAGACCAAGGCAAAATTGACAGTTTCTTTACACCTACCTTTTGCCAGTCTAAATTCTGTTCGGATAGTTGAGATAAAGGCACGGGCGGCGACCGTGCCGATCTCATAGGTTATAAATCTCAACTGGTTCCACGGGTTCCGCAAGTTCAAATCCAAACACGCGCGAGTAGAAGTAGAGTTCGCCATCAAGCGCGCGTTTAATGTTTTTCGCCTGACGAAATCCGTGTTGCTCGCCCTCGAATGGTAGGTAGGCAACGGGAATTCCCTTCTCCCGCAACGCCGCAACCATCGTCTCCGCCTGATTCGGCGGCACCACTTTGTCTTCGAGTCCCTGAAAGAAGATCACCGGGCAAGATAATCGTTCCGTAAAGTTGATTGGCGAGCGCGCGAAATAAACTTCTTGCTTTTCCGGATAGGGCCCCATGAATCCGTCGAGATAACGCGATTCAAATTTGTGCGTCTCTTTGGCTAGAGCTTCCGCATCGCTAACGCCGTAATGGCTCGCGCCGGCGCTAAATGTATTGCGAAAAGTCAGCGCGCATAGCGTCGTGTAACCACCCGCGCTGCCGCCTGTAATCATTAAGCGATCGCCATCGACTTCACCATGCTCCACCAAAAAACGCGCGCCGTTCGCGCAGTCGTCGACATCCACAATCCCCCACTTGTTCTTCAGTCTTTCGCGGTAAGCTCTTCCGAAGCCAGTGCTGCCGCCATAGTTCACGTCCAGCACAGCTATGCCCCGGCTCGTCCAATATTGAATGCCGAGAGTTAAAGCCGTGGCTGCCGCCGCGGTTGGCCCACCGTGGCTCTCAACCAGCAACGGTGGCCGCTCGCCTTCAGGGGCGCGGTAGTCACGATTCCTTGGCGGATAAAAAAATCCGTGGGCGGTGAGCCCCTCGGCGGTGGGAAACTCAACCGCGCGCGGCGCCGAAAGATAGTCGGCGTCAATCTCGAGGCTGTTGGCACGGCGCAGCATTGCAAAGGTTCTTTTCTCCAAGTCAAACTCTACGATCGCCGCCGCTTCCGTCGGTGATCCGGCACGCATCAGGGCCCGTCCTGGCGCTGCGCGCACAAACCGAATGTCGGTATAGGGACAATCTATCGGCTCCAACTCCTTCGTCCGCGTGTTGATGAGCCCCAGCCGTGATAGACCATTCTTGATGTAGGCGCAAACAATCCGCTCCGCCGATTCGAAAGCATAGGTCGACATGCCGAATCCCCATTGGGGCATACCAAACTCAGCTTCCATATCGCACACTGATTCGACTGAGCCGCTCGAATCCCCCCGGTAAAGATTCCACCAGCCGTTGCGATCGGAAACAAAATAGAGCACGCCATCCGGAGACCATTCCGGCTGAAAAATTGACTCATCATTGCCGCCGGCAATCCGCTTGCTGGTAGTCAACAACCCCTCAGCGTCAAATGTTCCGACCCAAAGCTCGCAGCCGTCCCAGGGCATGTTCGGATGGTTCCAGCTGAGCCATGCGAACTTTGAACCGTCGGGACTTAGGCGCGGCGACGAATAAAAGTCATTCCCGGAGACTAATGCTCTACCCGTCGTTTCATCACCCTCGAGCCTGAGACTGACTAACGTGTTCACCGCTTCAAGACCAGCCACGGTGTGGTCCTCCCGAACGCAAAGCAGTAGCCCTCGAGCCCGGTCTACTACGGCATCGGCATAACGCATATCGGCCCGGGGCGTGATTGGTGTAGGCGCCGCTCCTCCCTGAGACGCGTAAACCTGCTGATCCGAAAAGTTGGAAAAGTAAACTCCGTCGTCTCTAACCGCGTAGTCACCGCCGCCGTACTCGTGCACGCGAGTGCGCGCGTTTAGCGGCGCGCGGTTTATGTCGGACATCACCCCTTCCGCGTCCCGCTTCACTATCACGCTGCGGCCGGCTTCAGTTGGACGCATTTCGATCCAATAAACGTCGGTGCCATCGATCAAGCATTGCGACAGACCGATATACCCGCTCACGATCAAGTCAGATGTTATTGGCGATTTCCATGAGCCGTAAGGTGCGATACTGTCGGACATAAATGGGACGTCTCCAAACCGTATTGTGGGTTTCTGCTACCTTGAGTCGTAGTTTAAACCATTGAATCAACCGGCAGCGAACACATTTGCGGAAGTTTTTGTCACAGTGTCGTGAAGGCTTTGCAAGCATCCTGCAACCACTGCCAGTTCGAGCAATACTATTATCCCCTCATCGTTGATTCTCCATGGGAGAACTGAGATAGAGACAAGGGCGCCGGTCTTGGGGGAGGTCGGTGCCCATGGTCTTTTTAGCGGGCCTTTCGTTCGTCTCTAGTCTTTAACGTCGAGCAGTTCTTTCCGCACTATCACTTCAACCCAAACTCATTTCGAACATAGCCCTGTAATCGCGATAAGACGTTGACTCACGCGCAGAACGAGATCACAATTCGCGTTGGAATCAAACCTAACAAGGCGACATCTTGACCGCGAGTAGAAAATATAATGGCTGATAAACTGTTTCGCATAATTCTGCAGGTGGACGATCTGGACAAAGCTGCTGATTTCTATGCAAAACTGCTTGACGATCCCGGCAGAAGAATTCCACGAGCTTCGCGACACTATATTGATTGCGGCGCGGTTATCCTGGCGCTTGTAGACGTCGCTGCCGGCGGCGAGCAACCAAGACCGCTGCCCGACTATATCTATTTCGCAGTCGCGGATCTTGACAAGGTTTATGCGCGCGCGAAACACCTCCGCTGTCTTGCTTCGCAAGACGTTCATGGCGCGAGTGCGGGCGAGATCGTTGTTCGGCCGTGGGGCGAGCGCTCGTTTTATGTAGCCGATCCGTGGGGCAATGGACTCTGCTTCGTAGATGAGAATACGCTTTTCACGGGACACTAGACATTGACTTAGAGAGTGCATTGTTAAGCTCAAGAGTGAAACAGACTGGAAATAAAACTCGCGGTCCTCGCATTAGTCCCGGAATGTGGGCGCTTGTCGGTCTCCTGCTGATTGCGAATGCTGCCTACGCCGGCCGCTGCGAGCGGTTAAAAGCGCAACCCGATGCCTGGGTGACGCTGAAGGTCGATGCCTTAGTCCAATCCGCATGGCGCGCGTACGAAAGTGACAACGCGCTCCCAGCTTATGAAAGAGTAATCGACGGGATCGCGGGGACGTTCCACCAATGCAAGCTCTCCGAAGATCAGAAGTTCGCGGACCGCTATCGAACTTTTGTTGACTACGTCGAGGTCGCTTCACTTGATCGGCAACCTGATCACGAACTCGGCTTTCTCGTTCCGGACGAAACCTACTTTGCCGAGACGCGTCAGTTTGTCGAGATTCCGGAGTTTCTGCTAGACGCGATCTTTCTCCGCAATGTCAGCCGCTTCGAGACTTTGGTCCGCGCCAAGTCGTATCTGCGACAGCTCAACGCCAACCGTGACGTGACAGATCAACTGATCTTTTTTAGCTACCGGTCTCGGCACCTCGGCACGCCCGACAATGACGCAAGTTTTGGCCGTCTGTTGATCGTCGTTCCCGGTAATACAGAAAAAGGTACGCCAGACAAGTGGGTACAGTTTGGAGTGCCCGATCCAGGCGCACGCGCGCGGGTCCGCAACGTATCAGTGGTGACCGCCGTCTCAGGCGGGGATCGCACCTTCAATGCATACTTTAAAGATTTCTATCGCACCTATCGACGCGACGGTTCGATTACACTTACCGGACGTTGGGAACTGGGTGAGGGCGACGACAACTGCGCAATGTGTCACAAGAGCGGCATCCTGCCAATCTTCCCGGTGAAGGGCACGGTGAGCCCAACCGAGCAGCAGGCTTTACTCACTGTCAATGAGCGCTTTCGAAGTTACGGTTCGGCGCGGTTTGGCGGTTACCTGGATCCCCGTAAGCTCGGCCCCGGACTTAGCTCCGCGACATCCGAAGGTCGCGAGCGCCGTTTCGGCTCACGTTTTGAGGGCACTCCAGCCGCCAGTGCGATGGTATGTTCTTCCTGTCACAACGCGGACCGACTTGGCGCTCTCAACTGGCCGATGGATAAAACTCTGATTCGGTCCTACGTTACCGGAGGCCAGATGCCCTTCGGTCATCAACTCAAAATCCTTGACCGGCGCGAGTTATATACAAGGCTCGTCCAGGAATACTTTGCGACGGACAATGACAATCCCGGCATTCTCAAGTCGTGGCTACTGGGAAGAACTCATGAAGACTCCAGGTTGTTCTCAAGCGGTTCTTTAGAAGATTTTCAAGCGCATCAAAGATGACTACGAATCGGATGGAGGCATTCAGTGATGGTGTGATCGCGATCATCATTACCATCATGGTGCTCGAGTTGCAGGTGCCGCACGAAGCGAGCCTGAGTGCTTTGCGGCCGTTGATTCCGGTCCTCTCGAGCTACGTGCTTAGTTTCATATTTGTTGGTATCTACTGGAGCAATCATCACCACCTGTTGCATGCGGTCGATCAGGTGAACGGTCGGATCCTGTGGGCAAATCTTCATTTGCTATTTTGGTTGTCACTGGTCCCATTCGTCACCGCATGGATGGGTGAGAACCATTTTGCGAGGGTGCCGGTTGCGATCTACGGCGTAGTTCTATTGGCAGCCTCCATCGCCTATTACATTCTGACCCGCGCGCTTATTAAGCTACATGGCCGGACATCAAAACTGGCGACTGCCGTGGGACGGGATTTCAAAGGCCAGATTTCAACAGCCATCTGTCTGCTGGCAATTCCGCTCGCGCTCTGGAAATGGTGGATTGCACTCGCGTTGTATGTGGTGGTGGCGATCATGTGGCTGGCGCCGGACCGTCGCATCGAAAGAACTCTCACGGCTTGAGTTTGGGCTGGTGAGACGCAAACTCTCAAACGATTGCGGAAACTGACCCACTGGTTTGCTGCTCTCGATCCTGGCCAGCAATGGGAAGACGCCGATTGACGAAGTTTAGCGGCGGATTCGGTTCATTGTAAACTTCCCTCGCCCGAGTTCAAATGAAGAAGAAAACGTTCAAAGCGGAGTTGCAATCAGGGCATCAGGAAGATGCCGTCGAGGTTCCGTTTGATCCTACGGAGACATGGAGCGTCATGCCGGTACGACTTTGGCGGGGACGCAAGGGCCACCGCGTCATGGCGACGTTGAATGGAGTTTCCTTTTCAGGCTTCGTAATTTCACGGCAACGGAAGTGGTTCCTCCTGGTTGATGAAGATATAAAACAAGAGGCGGGAGTTGTAGCCCGCGACATCGTAACGGTCACGTTATCTCCTGCAGGCAATGTCGCCGGTTGATTTTGGGACTCGCCTTCCTTCGTCGCCGCGTCTCCAGTCGTCGCTGAATTTTCCGGCCGCGGTCCAGGATCTCCTTGATTAGAAACCGCGATTAGTGGCATTCTCTGCACGCTAATTCGACCTGAATCTCCAAAAGCCGAACAGCTTTATTCTTCACTGAAATGAAAGGGCCCAGATGAGAATATCAAAAGCGTTCACCATGATTTTAGCAAGTGTGCTGCTGGTGATGATCGTCAGCGGCAAGACCTCTCATGCCACCCCTAATCCCGTGCTCCCGAACCCCGTCCTGTACATGACCGGACTAGAGTTCTACACGACCGGGGGCAAGAATTACATCCGCTATCAGTATGACGTGCTGAACAAAGCCAGTTACCCGGACGCGCTATTCGCCGCCGCTCCGGCGTTACCGCCGTGCGGCGCAAACACAAAATCTTCGCGCACCTGGTTGGACATCTTCGACCAACGCGGCAAGCGGCTCTATGGTTTCTGCGCGCTGAACAAAGCCGCGGATCTCGGCAAGATTTGGTTTGCGCTGGAGGACGGCGTGGTGCCCCCGAGTTATATCTACATAGAAATCAATGATCGCCAGACGAATACGATCTACAAATCAAACCTGGCAGACACGGCACTTTAAGGCGCCTGCGGTTTGGTCCAGAATGAATTGGGTTGACGCGATTCAGTCGCCCGGGATGGTATGGTGGTCGCGGCATTGTTCGTGGCGTCTCAAGAAGTGAAACTAGGGATTCTGGGATCGGACAAAAGCACGGAAAAAAGGGCGGCCCGCGCCGCCCTTTCAAGATCCAACCTCTACAGTTGAACGGTATCCGTTTAGAAGCTGTAACGAACGCCATTCAATTTTTCGTCGCCTGAGTTTTTTTGGATCTTGTTACGCGAGCCCTGGAGAGCCGCTTACCCTGACCGGCGACGATCAGCGGGCCGTTCGTGTCGACGAGTGGTCGCCTCTGCCATTTTCTGTCTCCGTGTTTCTAGCTTTGTGAAAAGGTGTGGCTCACCCTAACATGGCCAATAAGTTTCGAGTTCCAAGTTCCGGGTTTCGAGTTCATAAGTTCTCTATCGCAAGATTCCGAGGCGCGGCTCAGGCTCGAAAACTTGAAACGCGAAACGCGAAACTCGGAACTCGAAACTAGTTAATGTCTCTCCCACACATACTCATGATGCTCGCCGCGGCGTTTGCCGCAGGCATAATCAATTCAATCGCCGGCGGTGGGACACTGATAACATTCCCAGTGCTGGTCTGGCTGGGACTCGATCCCAAAGTTGCAAACGCAACCAGCACCGTAGCTCTCTGGCCCGGTCTCTTCGGCGGACTGCTTGGCTATCGGCGGGAGTTAGAAAACAGTTCAGCTATCCTGCTGCGGCTTGGGGTTACCAGTGTCGTCGGTGGCGCCCTTGGCGCCTGGTTGCTGATTTGGACTCCCTCGCCAATCTTTGCGCGCTTGGTTCCCTTCCTGATCCTTTTCGCCACGATACTCTTCATGGCCGCAGGCCCAATCAATCGTCGCCTGCGCCTGGAGCCAATTGCGGCTGAACCAAAAATGTCCTGGTGGTTAGGCGCCATCATTTTCCAGTTCTTTTCGGCCATGTACGGTGGCTACTTCGGTGCCGGCAACGGCATCTGGATGCTGGCAGCGATGGGACTGCTGGGTTTGCGCGACATCAATCGCGCCAACGGAATCAAGAACTTTCTGGGCATCTGCATCAACAGTATTGCGGTGCTGAGCTTTGCCCTGATGGGTCTGGTGGTTTGGCGCGATGCGCTGCTGATGGCGGTAGCCGCTCTCGCAGGCGGCTACTTCGGCGCGCGCATGGCGGTGAGAGTTGATCAAGTTAAGATCCGGCGCGCCATCATTGTAATTGGATTAGCAATTACCTTCGTGATGCTGTGGAAACTCTGGCACTAGATTCAGGGACACGATAAGTCGAGCGCCCTACCCTTATCAAATGACAAATAGAAAACTTTCGCGCGACTTTTACACCCGGCCAAGCGTCTTGACGGTTGCGCGCGACCTACTGGGAAAACTCCTGGTGGTTCCCACCAGAAACGGCAAACGGATCTCGGGCAGCATTGTGGAAGCAGAGGCTTACCGCGGACCTCAGGATCGCGCGGCACACTCATACGGTGGGCGTCGAACGAAGCGCACTGAACCGATGTATGGAATCGGCGGAACCGCGTACGTCTTTTTTGTTTACGGAATGTATTACCAATTCAACGTGGTGACGAATGTTGCCGACACTCCCCACGCCGTCTTGATTCGCGCCGTGGAACCGGTCGAAGGAATCGAGCTGATGCGCAAACGTCGCGGCGGCCACCCGGATCACAATCTAACGAATGGCCCCGGCAAACTCGCCATCGCGCTGGGCATCGATCGCCGGCTCGACGGCGCTGATCTACTGGGCGACCGAGTTTGGCTTGAAGAAGGCGACCACGTTTCGCGCTTGCGAATAATTTCGGGCCCGCGCATCGGCATCGACTATGCAGAGGAGTGGAAAGATAAACCGTGGCGGTTCTGGATAAAGGGCAATCCCTTTGTTAGTAAGCGGGCAGTAAACCGTAACAGCAAACAGTAGACAGCAAATCGCTCGAGCTAAGTCGTTCCGGTTCAGTTCCTGCCGGCTGTCTGCTGTTTACTGGCTACTGTTTACTGTTTTCACTCGCTGCCGTAGCTGATCTCCATGCGGCGAATGCGGTAGCTGGCCAGGATCAGGACGAGCGCCGTAACGATAACCAGGCTGGGTACCGCGATCCAGGCGGGCGTTGGCTCGGCGACAACGGCAAAGGGTCCTTCCGAAACTGGCACCGGCGCAAGCGAGTTCAAGTAGTGAATCACGCTGATCTTTTTCAGTAGCGGTGGCATTAGGAAGTTAAGCCATTCCCAACCGTAGAGCACCACGGCGGGAATAATTGGATTGCGAAAGAACAGTCCAACGACAAGAAAGAATGCGCCGTAGCCTATGCACGCGAGCATAGTGATACCGGCGTAAGTAAGCAGTTGGCCCATGCCCGGTCCGTCCAGAAAGAAGCGCGAACTCGCCGACGGGAAATGTGGCAGGTAGAGCAACAGCATGCAGATCACGGTGGTAAGGGTAAAAAGGACAGTCGCCGTCACCAACCCGGAAAAATATTTTCCGACAACGAGCACTTCCCGCCGCACCGGGCTGAGGAAATAGAAGTGCAAACTTCTGTCGATAATGTCTCCGCGAAAAAGGTTCATGAATATCCAGGCGCAACCAAAGAAGACAACGGTGCGCAGGACGAATCCGCCATAAAAAATTGCGAAGATCATGTTGTATTGCGTGAAGTCCTGCCACTGGCGTCCTGGAGGCGTGAAAGGAGCCAGTAAAACGAGCGGGGCTATCGGCAGCAGAGCAAGTAGATAAAGCAAAATCGACCGCCTGCCGAGAAAGTTTTTTTCAATCTCCAGCCGGAAGATCGCACGAACTTGTCGGAACCACAACGACCATGGCAGTGGTTGATTCTCAAGCTTGTTCGAGGGCGCAAGATCTGTTGTTGAACTACTCATATGCCAAAACCAGCTGCTACTAACTTGGAGTGCGCTGACCTGCCAGCGCTTTGGTGGACTGCGACCGGTCGCGGCCATCTATGTTGGCGTCTTTCAATTGCAGCTGCGGCGACAGGACGCCGCACTTCAAATTAAGAATTACTTCCCTCCGATCCGATCAGGTACTGATAGACAGCACTTAAGTCGTCATCAACCGGCGCAATTGATTCGATATCAATTTCGCCTTCAGCGACCACCTGATTGAGCAGTAGATAAAAGCGATCAGCATCGCGCGTTCTGACAAAGAGGCCCAGACGATCATCATGCAGTCGCGCCTCGACTACGTGGTCCTTATCGAATACTCGCGCGGCCAGTTTCGAAGGCTTATCGCAGCGAATCAGGATCTGCATTGGACGATCTTCCATCTCGTCGCGAACGCCGTGTACGTTTCCTTCCGCCACCACGTAGCCGTTGTTAAGGAGAATCACTCGATCCGACATCATGTCCACTTCGTGGAGGATGTGGCTGGAGATGATCAGGTGCAGACCTTCTGCCGCGAGTTTGCGGAACAGCGCGATCGTCTCGGCACGCACCATTGGATCGAGGCCGTTTAATGGTTCATCCAGGATCAGGACCGCCGGCTGGTGCGCAATCGCCTGGGCCAATCGAATCCGCTGACGCATGCCTTTGCTGTACGCGGCAATCTTACGATTACCGGCATCGACCAAGCTGACGCGCTCGAGCGCAGTGACTGTAAACTCCTCCGCCTTTTTGCGGTCGAATCCGTGCACCAGCAGAAACGACTTAATGAATTCCTTTCCGGTGAGACCGCGCGGGAACGAATCAAACTGCGCGCAATAACCGAGCTTGCGAAAGAGCTGTTCTGGTCGATCAGTCGGAATTCCCAGCACTGAGATCTTGCCGCGACTGGGGCGAAGCAGTCCGGTCATCAGATTCATCAGCGTCGACTTGCCTGCCCCGTTAGGTCCGACGAGGCTGGTTATGCCAGGCTCAATTTGGAGACTGACACGATTCACCCCGAGTATCTCACCGTAAAACTTTGAGACGTTAGCGAAGTCGATAGTTGTTGTTGATAAGTCGCTCATTAGTTAATGCCGGTTGAGTTACCGCACTACCTCGTAAGCCTTAACCTTCCGTGACAGCAGCGCCAGGCAAATAGCGCAAACCACAAACAACGCCGCCCATGACGCCCAAAGCGGCAGCTCGTTCACGACAATTTCGTGACCAATCCGGCCGTCAAATTCTATCGTGGAAGCCTGAACGAAGTTGCCGAAGAGCCCTGAGGTAACGTTCTTCATTAACGCCCCAAGGCTAATGATGCTGGCCCAGCGAGTCAGGAACAGATGGTTTACTACTTCTGCAAACACCGACGGAATAAAAAAGATTCCAAGCAACGCGCCACTGGCAATCACTCGCCATTTGACCAGCGCCGAGACAGCTTGCGAGAGCAGGGCCAACAGCAAAATCCAAACAACGCTGCTGATGAAGATGGCGCTCGCCAGCGTCAGATTCTCCACGAACCAACTCGCTCCCTCGAGATACGACTGAAAGAAAAACAAGATTAATTGCGGCACCCAGGTAATCGCTGACAGCAGAATCAGAAGAACTGACATTTTGCCCAGCACATACTCCGTTCGCGAGAAGGGCCGGCACAAATAGAGCGGCAAGGCATTGTTCCTGAGATCGCGCGCCACCAGCGGTGGGCCAACCAGCAAGGCCACGAAAAAGGCGAAACTTGCTTGCAGGTTCACAAACGTCTCGAAGAAAGAGGCGTCAATAGGAAGTAACTCTCTGACGTTTACCTTCAAGATCGCGAGCGCGTTTACGTTGTGATGGAGATAGATCAGAATCGCTTCGATCAAAAGCGGAATGAAACAGACGACGAAGAAGGCCGTAAAGAGTTTTGACTTGAAAACATCGCGAAAGGCGTGGCGCGGTATCACCAGAAAACGGCTCCATTCCGGCGTCAGTTTCCCGAGATATTGTTTGTAGCTGTGCTCATAAACCGCCATGGCCGTTTTCCATCGCTTTCAAGAAGATGTCTTCCAGAGAATCGCGCTTGTAACTGAGCCGCCGGATCTGTACGTCAAACTGCGACGCAACCCGATAAAGATCCCGCACCTCGGTCCCGCCTTGCAGCACAACTTTGACTCGGTGATCGCCGGTAATCGCGTACTCGCAACCAAGCGCGCCGACGCCTTCCGCAAACCGTTCCTGGTCGCCGCGAATTTCCAGCAACAAAAACTTGCGGTTTGATTTGCGTTCTTCTTCGAGATTGCAGTAAACGGCGAGCCGGCCATCCTTCAGAATCAAGATCTCCTCGCAGCACTCCTCGACGTCGCGCAGCAGATGTGACGACAGCACGATGTTCGCCTTACCGCTGTCGCGAATCTCGCGCACGAGCCGGATCATTCGTTGACGCGCGGGCGGATCCAGACCGTTGGTTGGTTCATCCAAAAAGATTAAACGCGGACCGTGAACGATCGCCTGCGCAAGTTTGGCAAGCTGTTTCATTCCCAGTGAATAGGTGTCAAGACTGCGGTAACGCGCTTCTCCGAGGCCAACGTAAAATAACGCTTCATGAGCTCGCTCAAGCGCGGCTTCCGACGGCAAGCCTGATAATTCAGCCATCAGCCGGACGAAATGCACCGCGCTCATCTTCGCAATAAACGAATCGCGTTCGGGCATATAACCGACCAGCGATCGTATTTGCTTCGCCTCGGTGATGATGTCCTGACCAAAGATGTGGGCCGTACCGGAGGAAGGAAGATGAAAACCGAGCAGCGTGTGGATCAGCGTCGTCTTGCCGGCGCCGTTGGGACCAAGGAGACCGATAGCGCGTCCGCGTAGATCACCTTGAAGATTTTGCAGGATCGGACGACCGCCAAACTTAACGCTCAGTCCATCGAGGTCAATGACCGGAGCGAAGTTCGCCGGATTGGGAAGGCTGGCCGATTCCTGAACTGTTTCAGATAATTCCATCTCGCAGACTTTATATCCCCACTCTGATAATTCCAAACAAAAGCCAGACCGAACGTCGTTCCCATCAACACGAATGCACCGATGAATGCAAACGCTTCCGTACGTCCTAAAGTTCTGCCGATTGCTAAAATTCCGATCAGAACAACTGGGAGGTTGATAACGAGCGCTGAGGTAACCGGGAAAAGCGCCGCCGGCCGACAACCGCCTAGTCGTTTACGTAACCAGAAGAGCGATGGAGCATAGGCGAGTGAGAAAAGTAACGCGGCGATAGCTAAAGAAGTGACGGTCGCGGTCTTAAGATTTGCCACCTTTAAGCTCTCGCCGTCCACGACTACAAACATGAATAGGATAGCTGAGAGTCCAATTAACCAGGAGCCGAGCGAGATGCAAATGAGTTTCATATCAACACCGTTTAGAGTTTCGAGTTCCGAGTTCCCATAATGCCAAGTTTCGGGCCCCGAGATGAGCTTGGCACTCGAAACCCGAAACTTACTATGGCTTCTTCATTCCCTGCTGGAGAATGTGTTGCATCTCCAGCGAGTTAGGCGAGCCCAGCAAAGTTGCCGGACTCAAGCCAAACGGTCCGCCTTCAGTGTTGGCTTCAAACGTAATGCTATCGCCGCGCGCGTAAGCATAGGCGAGCGTTGGCGGCATGTTGGCAGCCATCGACTTAATCGCCTGTTGCTGTTCCTGCGGCAAGCTGCCCGCGGCGCTGGCCATGCGATCGGCAAACGGCTGCACCAGGGGCGCCAGGTTGTGATAGAAGACCGCGGAGAAGTTGGCGTTGCCATCAGCCGGCAGACCGGCGGTGAACCGCGCTGAACGCAACAGTGTGTAGCCTGACCCCTGCATCTTGACTGACTGCGCAACCAGCGCCCGGCTCGGGCCCATCACTACGTAACCATTCACGTAGGCGTAGTTCACTTCAACGCCAAAGTCTGCTGACTTGAGCGTGTAGTAAGTGCGGCCTTCAAGATCGGTCCGATCCCAAATCAAGCCGGCCTTGCCATACTTTGCCGCTTCTTTGTTGATCTCACCGACAATCCGTTCAAGCGTTTGTTGCAGATGTGCCGAGTCGTTGACTTCAAACACCATCTTCCACGACGGCGTTGGCAGAATTGGACCATCAATCGCGAAGGCAAACTCACCGCCGAGTGGCGCCGCGATGTCCTTGCGAATATCAAGACCATGATCGGCCTGCTGTTTGTCCAGATTCTTCCGCAAGTCGGGCGACACCGTTTCAATCACACCCAGTAAATCGTCAACTAACTTCACTGGGTCGCGCACAACAAAACCGGCGACGACGTTGGCATCAGGCGAAATGTATTCGAGTGAACCCATCGGGCCAGGATCAGCTAACCACGAGGGAATGCCGCGCTCGCCTTCGTTGAAAGACACGTTGGCCGACGTATGCGTCTTGCCCTCCAGATTCGTTTGATCCAACACGAAGTATTTGAGATTCAGAATGCCAAGTTGTTTCAGCGCGCTTTCACGCTGCGCGGCGTTCGTGCCCTTCGTCAGCTCGGGCTTCGCCTTCTCAATCACACGTTCGAGATTAGCGGCCACCACCAACCCTGCACCTTCCTGATAAACCTGGGCCACGCGATTGTGGAATGCCGTGCCCGTGAAGCTGCTGGTTTGACCCTTCTGAACTAAAGTGGCCAAACCCTGAAGCTGTTCGAGATTCGGACTGGCCGCAAACAGGTCCCCTTGGATCCAGACGTAAAGCTCCTGTGATTTCTTGCCAGGCTCAGTTGCCGTCGCAGTCGCAGTCAGCGGATCCTGAACGAAACGTATTTGCGGACGACCTTGCGCGTTGCCTGCCTTCTTTTCATCCGCATACTTCGCAATCTGCTGTTCAATGAACTGCTGAAAGCCAGCGGAGTTCTTAAGTTCCGCAAGTACCAGCGGCGCCACCGGCTCGCCCTTTTCATCCATTGAGACTGAAACCGCGATCTCGTCTCCGAGGTAGTCACCAAACTCACGGATGCTGCCAACCACCTGATCTACGTTCGGACCGCGATTTCCGCCTTGTTCCTTTTCCCACCATTCGCGCAGCGCCGGATTCTGATTGATACGATCCTGCATGATCCGGTGCGACTCAAGGATGGTTGAAGTCAGATTAGGGAGCGCCGCGTAAACGATCGTGCTCTCCGGCATCAAATCCAACAGATGAGTTGAATTTCGAACACCAGGTTGCGCCACCTTGTCCAACTCATGATTCAGCGAACTCAAGGCCGCCAGTGTTTCCGCATAATGAGCTGCCTTGCGGCTCCACGACACTTCGTCCTTGACGAGTACTTTTGCGATGGACGCGCTCGTGGTGGCTTGCTCACCGCCGTGCAACACACGCTCGCTGCCGGCGTGATCCAGGTGCACTTCGCCTTCGATTACAGAAACGCGCGAGCCCTTGGTGCCACTGTTAACGGAAAACACCGTACCGGTCACAGACACGTGCGAACCATCGCCAGTGTCGACGAAGAGATGTCGCTCGCCTTGCTTGGCAGCTTCTACAACGATCGCCCCGCGGTTCAAATTAATGGTGGTGCCGAGTGAGTTGTTAGTTAGAGAAAACTCTGAGCGCTCTTTCATCTCGATGACTGACCCGTCGCCGAGGCGAATAAACGCGTGAGCATCTTTTGCCGTCCGAATGCGCTCGCCCTTTTGCAGTTTTTCGCCGACGGTAACCGGCGCGCTGCTAGTGTCGGCAATTTGATAGACCTGTCCTTCAGCGGCCTGCACGGTCGCTTCCAGACTGCCGCCGAGCGGACTCCAACGCTGAATAAACGGCAGCGCAATCAACCCCAGGCCGATGACCAGCGCCGCCGCAATTCCCCAACGCAAGACAATCGACTTAACGTTGTAGAGCGGCGCCGCTATCGCCTTCTTCGCGGGCGCCATCCTGCGCGAACGCGTATCCTTCATCGCCTTGCGACAATGAATGCACTCGTGCGTGTGATCGACCAGCAGCAGTGCGCGAGCTTCAGACAAACTTCCGGTTAGATACGCCGGAATGAGTGACTGAAAATCAGCGCAGTTTCCGATCCTGTCAGCGGCGACGTTCTCAGCTCGAAGTTCGCCAGTTTCAGCAGCTACTTTAGAAGCCAGGCGCGCCCAAACACGCTCGGCCGCTTTATCTACGACGGTTGAATCTACAGCTTCACTGCGAATTCCCTGAGTAGCGTTATCTAGAATTGCGTCAAAATCGTTATTGCTTTTCATGATGTTTCTCCAGAAAGTGCCCTATCTCTCTTCGTAGCCTGGTCCGTGCGCGATGCAATACGACCCCCACAACCATCTGAGAGGTGTCGAGCATTTTCGCGATCTCCTGATTGTCGTAACCTTCGTAGTAACGCAGTACAAACATCTCGCCTGCCGTCTTCCCCAGGCCCGCAACAGCCTGGCGAATCAGTGTCTGCAGCTCGCGATCGGCATGCTCAACCTCGGGGTTTTGCCAACGGCTTTCAATTCTCTCAAGCTCCACATCACCGGGTTCGACCAGTCTCGCCCGAGTGCGGCTGCGCATCAAATCGAGCGAAGCATTGATGGCCGCGCGAGACAGGTATGCTGCCGGGTTCTCCGAGAGGTCGTATTCTTCGTGACTCTTGACGAGTCGCAGAAAAACAGTTTGCAGCACGTCTTCCGCGTCCGCCGGGCTGCCGGTGATGCGATGCGCCGTGCGGAAGACTCGGTCGTGATGCGCTAGGAAGAGCGTTTCCAGCCTCGACTCCTGGCCCGGCGGTTCTGCAGTAACTAATCTCAATGTCTTAGCGGTTGCCGGCACTGCATCCTCCTGAAATCGTCTTCCAACCTTACAAACGACGGTCAGACGGGTTTATTAACAGCCTTGGACAAATTTCGTTGAAACTGTCGGTATTCTAGACAATGCGCCTGACTCCTGACCATGACCCCAGGGGAAAACCTCGCGGGAACGATCGTTTTTTGATCTGGTTTCACCTTAATGGTGTATAAGAAATCAACTCGAAAACATTGGTGGAGGGAGTGAGAACAAATGGGGAACGAAGTTGTTGTTTGTGAAGGTCCTGCAATCGAAGTTAGAGACGAAGCCAGCTATAAAGGCGTTTTCGCCAGGGAAATCATCAAGAGAGGTTCCGTCATACTCTATCTTAAAGGGACAATTTCAACTCAGCCTTCGAAATACACCATTCAACTGGATGCACAACGGCACCTGAATTCTCCGCGCGGCACTAATCCAAGAGTAGATCCAGATTACAGCTGGCAGTATCTAAACCACTGCTGCGAGCCCAACGGCTACATCAATGTCAGTGAACTTTCCTTACGCGCGTTACGGGATATCTCGCCGGGAGAAGAGATCACTTTTAACTATCTAACTACAGAGTCGGTGATGGCGATGCCGTTTACGTGCATCTGCGGATCACTAAATTGCTTCGGCTTCATTCAAGGACGCAACTTCCTTACGCCGGCGCAGTCAGACATACTGGCGTTTTCAATGGGAGAAGCCAGCGCTGTCAACCAAGCAAGTTTCTCCGGCTAACCAGCCATGCCTTGTGGCTGATCAGCTGTTCCATCTGATTAGCCGGCCAGCACGCGATGAAACGCGAAAAAATCCCCAAAACGCGCTGGAAATACTTAAAAGAGTGGGCCTTTGTCACCTGGAAGCATCGCCCTGCGCACAAGTGGAATCGGTGGCCCGCCAAATTTCAAAAACTCGTCGTGAAATGCTTGCCACGCCTGCTTGCCGCCGCGTGTAGCGGTCCAGTCGTCGCGCAGTTTCCTAATCATTAGCTTGCCCATCGTGTAGTTGAGATAAGCCGGATCAAAGGTTCCGCGCGCGGCTTGCTGCCGAGCGTTCGCAGCGTCCTGATAGCCTTCTTCGAGAAACATCTTTTCCGATTGCTCGACGGTCATCTTTCCGGTGTGCATCTCGATCGCGGAAACAAAGCGCACGTTGCGCAACAGCGCTTCGAGCAGTTGGCCAACATGCATTTCCGGTTCGTTATTTCCGAGTCCGGCGTCCCACATCATTTCCTCGGTGTAATGTGCCCAGCCTTCGGAGAAAGCATAGCCGACAAATAACTGACCGAGCTTCGATGACGAACGATTCGCATGCAGGAATTGTAAGAAGTGTCCGGGCCAGACTTCATGCGCGGAAGTGAAAAGCAAACTCCCCTCTCCGGGCACATAGGCGTCCTTCTCCTTTTGCGACCACGAAGGATCAGGTGGCGCGATGTAATAAACTGACGCCAGGCCCTTTTCATACGGCCCGGGAATATTGATGTAAGCAAAATTCCAGCGACGGTAAGCCGGCGCTTCGGCTACTTTCGCTTCCTCTGCCCCCGGAATCGTCACCACTTTCTTTTCCAAAATGAACGCCTTGAGATCGCCGAGTTGCTGGCGCGCCATGTCAACGGCTCCGCCCGTAGGTTTGTGAGCTTGCGCCTTGGCCACACATTCCATGATGGACACACCGGGAGCGAAGCTTGCACAAGCTTCCTTCAATGCCGCCAGATTGCGATCTAGATCCTGTCGTCCGATTTGCGCCAGTTCGCTGAGTGGCACGTCCACGCGCTCAGTAGCCTTCAGCATCTCGCTAAACTTTTCGGCGCCCAACGCGAAGTTGTCATTGGCGGTGGGTTCTTGCGCTGTGAACCAGTCATTCAAGTCCTTCATGGCCTTGATGGCGCCGTCGTTTGCCTCCTTGAAATCTTTTTGAAGTTGGTCGTCCTTCACCGAAGCAAAGATGGCCGGCACGTCTTTCTGATAAAACGACGTCAGACCGCCGTAGTTTGTATGTCCAATATTGACGAACGTCTTCGGCAGTGGCGTGCGCAGATTTTTGCGGATCTGCTCAACCGCGATGGGCACCGCTTTGGCGTATGCGGTGTAGGCCTTAAGCCGCTGATCGAGGGGCGCATATTCGCGCGAAACGTAAACATCGGGATCAATTGAATCGGCGTAAAATTGCGGAGAGCGAAACGGCCATTCAGCTGACTCGATCCAAAACAAGTCAGCATCGATTACCGAGGCGACATATTCGCGCTCGAAGCGTTGCCGTTCGCTGAGCGTGGAATCTGAAAAGCCCGCCACGCGATCCTTCTCGGCGAGGAGACGCTTCGCCTCCTTCGCAAAGCCCTCGGCGCTCCAGTCGGGCAGCTTGCCGTCAAACTCATGGCGACCAGCACGTACAGCAAAATCCGGATGGGCCGCGAAGTAGGCTTCGAGGAACCCGTTGACGTAGGAATCCCAGTCCCTGGAGTCGCTAACATTCATGGCCGGCATATTCCTGGGAGGGGCTGTTTGTTGACAGGCGATTGACGACAGAAGAAACGCGAACATCGCGGCCGTTACCAGCCGGAGCAGAAATCTGATTGACATGCACTTCTATTCCCTTCAAGCGGATTTGAAGTCAGTGTAGAGAAGCGCCAAATTTCACGCAAGGCAGACAGCCATTCTTGCCTGACGATTTTCGATCCGAAAAAATGAAATGGACAGGCAGGAATGCCGGTCCTATTTACAAACCAAATCTGCTGCGATATTCGGTCGAGACGATAAACGATTTGACCATGTCGGCACGCTTGGCGCGATTCAAAGCGACGTTGTCGTCGCGCACGTTTTCGCCCGGCAAGCTGACCTGATTCATCTTGTTCAGCCAGAAGTCGTAGCCGTTGAAGTTGTTGTCGGGTGTGTCATCGGCATCGCGCCGCAGGTAACCAAAGTATTGCATTAAGACGAAGGCCGAGTTGTATTGGGCGCTGAACACGGTATCACTTTCGATGACGCTCTTGAGTGCGGCGGCACGGCCCAGTGTGTTGCCCGTCCCGTAGGCGTTGATGGCTGCCTGACGTTCGTTCGTCGTTGGCGTCACGCCTTCGTTGGCGAACAACGTATCGACGTAAGTAAACACGTTAACTCCTAGCGGGAAAATAGCGACAAACTCCGGGAGCGAGACAAACTCCTCAAGATAAGCCTGACGATTGGCATCCAGTAGCGCCTCCCAGCCCGTGTTCCCAACAATGACCCCATCGCTTAACCGGCGCTGATCGCGCAGGAAGTTGAGGTAACGCGGATTTGATTTGGCATTGCCGAACGCGCCTTTCTGAGCGCGTATGACCAAGTAACCGGTCTGCTGGAATTCTATCGAAAGGAAAAACGCGGCTGAGACGTTGGTGCGCCGGTCGTCTATGCAAACCTGATTCGAACCGCAACTCGAGATTTGATTTTCCCAGAAGAGTTGACCGGCTGCGTCGCCCTGACGAGCCAGAAAATCGTGGTAGTGCTGGCCGACAAAGATGTCAAAGAAATCGATCGGGTTCGGTCCCGCTTCGATCGGATCGTCCGTAATGGAAATCGTGGCAGTTGAAGGCGTGCCCAGCAGAGCCTGGCCAGTTCCGTTGGAGAGGGTAATTGTGAATGTCTCGGTGCCTTCGAGTTTGATGTCTTCGCTTATGAGAAGGTCAAGTGTTTTGCTCGACTCTCCGGCGGCGAAACGCAGGGTGCCGACAGCGGCGGTGTAATCGGCGCGCTGTGAAGCACTAACGTTTGCCGTCGCGTAGTCAATAGTAGCCGCTCCTGAGACGTCGCCGGTACGATTGACCGTTATCGTCTTGAACGTCAGGTCTTCCTGCACGGTGTAAGTGCCGGCGCTAAACGAGACAACCGACGGTCCTGCGGCCTGGGCCACACGCGAATGCAGAGACACAGTCGACGCGCCTCCAACCAAAAACATTGCCAGAATGAACAGGTAGCGGCGAATCCTGCCGCGATTATCAGAGTTGATAATCTTCACGCTGCTTTCCTTCATTTAACTTCTCCTGATGCTCTGGGGGGAATTCCGGGGTTCGACGTGAAGAGACGGGCTGAAAGATATTACGCCTTAAGGACACTGGTGTGCAAAACCCTTTGGAGGAGCCTGAACGAAACATGCTTCTCTAAAGGATAGTTCTAATCGCGTCCAAATCGCGAAAACTCAGCGAGTGCTGGTCGTTAATCGAGACTCAAGCCGCTTGCGCGCCTCCGCTGCTTCGGGACTGCGGGGGTAACGATGGAGCAATTCCTGCCAACCCTCGCCGTCATAGCGAAGCAGCTTCTCGCGGACATCAAAAACGAAGGTGACTCCCTGCCGGTTGTAGCGATCGAGGCCATTGTAGTTCAGGAAATAACTATGGAGCGGCGCGCCGCCGGCAGTCATCTCCTTTTCGTCCAACCGGCGCATAGCTTCGCGAGATAGCCGACCGGCAATTTCTTCCGCGGCTTGCGAATATATCAGCAGGACTTCGGGACGCAGTTCTGAACTGGTGAAATTGTCGAGAAAGATTCGCGCGCGCACGATACGATCGAAATCTTCCGAGGCTTTGATAAGTCGCAGCAGCCGTGCGTCGTCACCCGCACGGGCTGGTGAAACTATCGCCTCGCGCTGGAGCCAACCGCTGGTTCTGCTCGTGAGGTTGACGCGATAAAATACAACGCCATCTCTACTGCGCTTCTCGCCTTTCACGGCGACGAGCGCGCCACGTCCGATTCGCTTGAGCAATCTTCCGGACAGTTCGGGAACGGTCCGCAGCGCCGAAAGTCGTTCATCGACAACTACGGCAACGCGACCACCCGCGGGCGGGCGTCGCTTTGCAAAACTGTTCGCCGGCAGCAAAAGTAGGCAAATGGGAAGAATCGAAAGTAGTAACTTCTTCAGGAAAAAACTGTTCACGGCTAAGCCTCCTCGCGAAGCTGAGGTAGATCAGGGTGAAAAGCTTTTCTGCTGCGGTTGTGGTTTAGCGGGAAACGCGACGGCGCGCGGGAACGCGAATGGAATTGCGACCCAGGTTTGGGCTTAGTGTCGCTGCTGCCGCTGCGGACATCAGTCGCTCGGCAGAACGAGCATGATGAAAATGACAAATCGCTACCGCCAGGGCATCGGCGGCATCGTGGGGTTCAGGCACAGTCGCAAGGCAAAGCAACGTCTTTACCATTTGCTGTACTTGAAACTTCTCGGCGTTGCCGTGACCGACGACCGTTTGCTTCACGAGTCTGGGTGAGTACTCGTGGACCTCCAGCGCCGCACGCTCGGCAACCAGCATCGCGACACCGCGCACCTGACCAAGTTTCAAAGTAACCTTAACGTTCGTTGCCAGGAATCCATCCTCAATTGCGCACGCATCAGGACTGTGACGCTGAATAATTTCCTCCAACGCATTGGCAATGCGCAGGAGTCGCGCGGGAAACTTCTGCGCTGCGGAAGCGCGCACGGCGCCGCACTCAACCAGACGATATTGCCGGCCATCATCTTCGATGACACCCCAGCCGGTCGTCTCACTGCCCGGATCGATTCCCAAGATGCGCATATGGATTCAAGTAAAACTCGCGTGACGCGGGCAGTATACTACATCGCAATTTGCAGCCAGTTACTTTCTTTGATGGGTTGCAATTTAGTTCTTAAAAGAGCTTTTGCAAGTACTGACCACTGTTTGCTGTCTAACTGGGTTCTCCCTACTTAACCTGATCAATCGTGCAAGCCTGCGGCTTCTTGTCCGGTCGCCAACGCAGAAACCTCGTACCATGACGAAAGCGACCGCCAGAAAAATGGTCATACTGAACTTCAGCAACGAGCTTTGTCTTCAGTGGCTCCCATTCGCTTGTCTTCTTTGTGCTCCAGCGACTCGGGCCGCCAGGCTTGTTGCCGGTGAACCCGGGCGGTGCGATCAGTGGTTCGAGTTTCTTTGTTAACTCTTTCTTTTCGCTCTCGTTGAAGCTGGAGGTGTAGCCGATGTGATGCAGCAGCCCGGCCTCATCATACAAACCGAGGAGTAACGATCCGACCACCTTTCCTTTGGTCGCATACCTGAATCCGCCGGCCACGCAATCGGCGGTGCGCATTCGTTTCACCTTCTGCATCCCATCGCGCTCGCCTGATCGGTAAGGCATATCCAAGCGCTTCGCAATCACGCCGTCCAATTTTATGCCGGTAGTCGAAAGCCAATCGCTTGCGACTGCAATGTCCTTCGCGCTCGGTGACAGCTCAATCGTCTTGTTCCGTGCCAGGTGTTTCTTAGCGAAGCTTTCCAGTTTCGGGCGACGCTTGCTCAGAGGCGAGTCGTAAATCGGTTTGCCGCCCTCATCGACCAGCAGATCAAAAACGATGAACTGCGCCGGCGTTGACTCGGACAGCTTGGCAACCCGACTCGCCGCGGGATGAATTCGTTGCAGTAGATCGTCAAATGACAGCCCGCCCTTAACCGGGATTACCAGTTCGCCGTCAAGCACAAACTTTGACGCCTTTAGTTTTAGAAGTGCAGCCACGATTTCCGGAAAGTAACGTCCAAGCGTTTGGCCTGACTTCGATTGCAACTCAAGACTCTTCCCGTCGCGGAAAGCGAGGCAGCGAAAGCCGTCCCACTTCGGTTCGTACTCCCAAATGTCGCCGGCGGGAATTTCACTTACCAGCAGAGCGTCCATCGGTGGATAGGGTGGTTTGATTGGTAGTGTCATGATGCGCGTAACGGTAACACGACTGATGGATCTTTAGGCTTTGGACTTTGGACTTTGGACTTTGGACTTTGGACTAGCTACGGATCACAGCTTAACGAAGTTTCTCAGCAACTGTTTTCCCTCCGGCGTCAGAATGGATTCCGGATGAAACTGCACGCCCTCGATTCTCTTCTCGCGATGGCGCAATCCCATGATCACTCCGTCCTCCGTCTCGGCGGAAACTTCCAGACACGCAGGTAAGCTCTCGCGGTCAACAACCAACGAATGATAACGGCCGGCTTTGAAGGGCGAGTCGAGACCATCGAAGATCGATTTGCCGTCATGTGTAACTTCGGAAACCTTGCCGTGCACAACCTGCGACGCACGCACGACGCGTCCGCCAAAAACTTCTCCGATGGCTTGATGTCCCAGGCAAACTCCCAAGATCGGCACGCGTCCCGCGAAATGGCTGATCAGCTGTAAAGAGATTCCGGCTTCGGCAGGACGGCCCGGTCCCGGCGAGATCAGAATCCGACTCGGAAGATCTGCCTCAATCTTTTCGAGCGTTATCTCATCGTTGCGCCGAACGAGTATTTGCTCACCAAGTTCGCCCAGGTATTGGACAAGGTTGTAAGTAAACGAATCGTAGTTGTCGATTACCAGGATCATTTTCTTGTGCGAACTAATTAGCCGCGTATTGTCGCGGATGAACGCGGATCTGAAAAGGTCTTGAAACCTGTTTTGAAGAGGCAGGGCCCAGGCGCTCTGTCGTTTCTATATCTTTTCTCATCCGTTTTTTTTTCTGATTCATCCGCGTAAATTCGCGGCTAGATCTTCCTCTTCCGCAATCTCAATTGCACGCAGCAGTGCTTGCGCCTTGTGTACCGTCTCCTCGTATTCGCGCTCGGGCACGGAGTCAGCAACAATCCCTGCACCCGCCTGCACCGAAGCTTCGCCGTCCCTTAACACAATTGTGCGAATCGCAATGCACGAATCCAGATTGTCGTCGTAGTCAATGTAGAGCACTGCGCCTGCATAAACACCGCGATCGTCAGGTTCCAGCTCGCGGATGATTTCCATTGCTCGGACTTTCGGCGCACCGGTTACCGTGCCCGCGGGAAAGCAGGACGCCAGCGCGTCGAAGCGATCAGAACCTGTGCGCAGACGGGCACTCAGACTCGAAACCAGATGCTGCACTTTTGAATATCGTTCGACCGACATCAAGTCTTCAACCTTAACTGAACCAAACTGCGCTACTCGCCCAAGGTCGTTGCGTCCGAGATCAACCAACATCATATGTTCCGCAACTTCTTTCTCGTCCGTGCACATCTCTGCGGCCAGACTGTTATCCTCAAATTCGGTCGCACCGCGCGGGCGTGTACCGGCAATCGGACGGTAATCCAACTGCTGACCGCGACAGCGCACCAGCATTTCCGGCGAGGCGCCGATGATCGATTCATCGCCAATTTTCAGCAGATAGGTGTAGGGAGCGGGATTGCTTTGGCGCAACGCTCGATAGATCGGAACCGCCTCGACACTCACCGCTCTGGTGAAACGCTGCGAAAGGACAACCTGGTAGCAGTCGCCGGCGAAGATGTGTTCTTTCACCGCGCAAACGGCCTCGTGAAAATCGTTCGTGGACCAGTTCGAACGGACGGTTATGTTTGAACCCTCTCCTACAGTCGCGCTTCCGCGCGAGTCGCTCGTTGACGATGTTAAGAGCGCCTCGATCCGTTCGGTATCCCGCACCGCGATCTCGTAAAGTCCACGCAAACTACTTTCGTCCCCATTCGCCTCGTTGGTGAAGACTATCGAAATAATTTTCATTTGCCCTTCAACCCGATCGAAGACTACAAGCGTGCGATAAAACATAAAGAGAGCGTCGGCGCTTTCAGAACTGCCACTGGCTGCAGCGTGAGATTGGCGGCCGTCTTGCTTATTGAGTACCGGTTCAAACCACTTTGCCGCACGATAACCGAAATACCCGACAGCGCCGCCCGCAAGCGGGCCAAAATTGACGCGGCTCGCGAGTTTATTTTCGCGAAAGTGGCGTCGGAGATAATCCGTCACGCATTCCATGCGTTTCTCGATGACACCAGCTCGCTCGATGGAAGTCTCATTGTCCCGTCCGCGAACGATCATGTAAGGATCCGCGCCGAGAAAAGAATACTTGGCTACTTTCTCCCCTCCCTCCACTGATTCGAACAGAAACGCGTAACGCGCCTCGTTGCGTTCGCCTGCGATATTCACAAACACATCAACTGGATTCAGCGATGCAGACGACCTTGACCGCACCACCGCGACCACGTTGCCGCGTTTGGCTTCCGCTTGAAACTCCGCGAAGGTCGCGGGCTGAGTTTGAGAAGTGCTCATAGTGATCACCAGGCCCCCAGAAACTTACGAAGCGAGTCGTACATCGTCTCAAACGAGTCCGCGCAGAACAAGACTGGCTGAAAGCGCGTCGGGTCATACTCATGTCGCGACGCTGCTTCCAATTCCAACGGACGCAGTTCGGCGTTGTGCATTGCGTCCAGTTCACCGGCGGATGACAACAGCCCGGTGCCATATGCTTTAACGGATCCATTTTCGCGTAAGACACCAAACTCGATCGTGAACCAGTAAACTCGCGAGAGCCGGTTCAATGCCTCGAGTGACGAGGTGCGCTTTACCGCTTTGCCAAACAAGCGATTAATCTCGGCGAGTCGTTTGCTTGCGAGCGTTACTGCGTGGCCCACGATCTCGTGCACCACGTCCGGTTCCGGTGTGTAGAGCGGTGTCGAGTGATGCCGAATATACTGCGTGCAGAGAAATGTTCCGGAGGCGAGCGACTCGAGAAACACGCGCGGCTCCACCAGACCGGCGACTGGCTCAAGGCGAAAGCCACTGATTGCCTGGACCTTTTCGTTTACCTCGCGCAACTGCGGAATGCGATCCGGTGCAAACGCCAAACGCTGAACCGCCGTCTGGTATTCCGCGCAAGCGTGATCACGATGCGCCGGCTCAAGCGCAGTCCAAACTGCCTGCCAAACTTTATGTTCCTCATTTGTGTAAGGCGCTTCTGGAATTTCCTGTCCGGATTGATAGCTGAGCGCGAGTTGTGCGATGCGGTTGCGCCGCGCGCGGTATTCAAGATCACGAAAGCCCGGATGATCGGGGCTGAGCTGAACGATCCGATTGCGATCAGCGGGCGTTTCATCCGCATCCAGCGGCACGACACGCATGTCAGCGTGGTCGGCCAATAAAGAAGGTTGTTCATGTTCTGACATCTGTTAACCTCGACTCTTTGTAACGCAAAAAGAAACCGGTCACCTTCCGCAGGAGGAAGTGGCCGGTTCAGAATTCTGTTCGTTTCGTCTTAAGTTATCTCACTCAGAACAGCCCACTCCCTGCCTCTCCTCCGCGGAAGGGCACCAATAATAGTAAGAGTAGCTGCTAGTCTTGTGATTCATACCCGTTGACCCTGTAGAGGATCTAATCAGCACGGTAGCCCGTGAACTTTGCCCTTGTCAACACTCATAACTCATAACTCATAACTCATCCCTCATCCCTCATCACTCATCACTGATAACTGTTCTAAGCCGCAGCCATGTCAGCCTCGCTAATGTCGAAGTTCGCCGAAACTTTCTGCACGTCATCGTGATCTTCAAGCGCCTCCACCAGCTTCAACATTTGTTTGGCCTCAGCTCCTTCAAGCTTCTTGTACTCATTAGGAACCATCTCGATCTCGGCCATCTGTGGTTCAATGCCGGCCTTCTTGACGGCTTCGAGCACAGCATCGAAATCAGTCGGAGAAGTTATGACTTCAAAATTGTCCTCGTCGTCGCGCAAGTCTTCCGCGCCGGCGTCAGTAACGATCTCAAACAGCTCTTCCTCCGATTTTGCCGTTTTGGCGACGACGATGTAACCCTTCTTCTCAAACATCCAGGCCACGGCGCCTGCGGCTGCCAGGTTGCCGCCATTCTTGGAAAACGCGTGGCGGATTTCCGCGACTGTGCGATTGCGATTATCGGTCATCGATTCAATTAACAGTGCGACGCCGCCGGGTCCATATCCCTCGTAGGTGATCTCTTCGTAGTTGACGCCTTCCTCTTCGCCGGTGCCGCGACGGACCGCGCGCTCGATTGTTTCGTTTGGCATGTTGCCGGCCTTCGCATCGAGAATAGCCTTCCGGAGTCGCGCGTTGCCTTCCGGATCACCGCCGCCCGAACGCGCCGCGACCGTAATTTCCTTGATGAACTTGGTAAACAATTTGCCGCGCTTGGCATCGAGCGCGCCTTTCTTGTGCTTGATACTATGCCACTTCGAGTGTCCTGACATTCTTAGACGGTCCCTCTGAGTTGGAATGCGGATTGTTAGGCAACGAAATATATCATAAGCATACTTACCAGCCCACTTGGCGACTGCCCAAGTCAAGAACCTAAAGTCTGGCTGATATCAGCACTGCAGGCTTAGCTCCGGTCGCTCGTATAGTCTTCAGTTTAGAACTAAGTCCAGCCATAATCTCAATAGCACCGCGCGGGACGCAGAACGCGCGCGCCAGCAGACGGATCAGTTCTTCATTAGATTCGCCATCGACAGGCGGCGCTGCGACTCGCACGCGCAACGCGCCATTGTGTTCCCCCATAATTTCGCTGCGCGAAGCGCGTGGAACAACCCGAACCTTGAACGTTAACGCCCCGTTCTTTTCCGAGTAGTTGATCATCGGACTAGCCAACGTCCGGTTAGACGAAGAAAACAAGCTGCCAACCGCGGAGGAGCGTTCCCGCAACGGCGGCCTGAAATAACCAGATAATGATGAATGCCACGATTGGTGAAATGTCTAAGCCGCTGACCGGTGGAATCATTCGACGCAACGGTCCGAGCAGCGGTTCGGTAGCATTCACGAGGAAGCGCATCAACCGGTTTCCGTAGCTAACCGTTACCCACGAGGTAAGTATTCGTATGAAGATCAGCAAACTGTAAAAGCTCAGTAGCCCGTAAAGAATGTAGCCAATAAGCGGCACAACCGCGTGACTGCCAACACCAGTGATAATTCCCGCGCAGGTGTTGGCTAGGCTGGTAAGCAGTTGGAGTGAAAACCAACCCAGTAAAATCGTCAGCAGTATCGTAACGAGCGGCGCGTACTTTGGATCGACACCGAAACGGGCGAGCACACGACGAACCGGGCTAATAATAGGATCCGTAAGTCGACGAATCGTCAGGGAAGTCCAACCAAAGGGATTCGGATTGGCGAGGTTTGCGACAAAACGCAGCAGCACGATCGCGATGACAGCGACAATGACGGCAACGATTGCCCAATTGAGAAACCAGTAAATCCGACCAAGTATCAGCATATTGGAATTCTAGACACGCGCGCCGAATATCGCAGTGCCGACACGCACCATCGTCGCCCCTTCTTCAATCGCAATTTCAAAGTCGTGGCTCATGCCCATCGAAAGCTCGCCGGCACGTTCAGCGAAATGTCCTTGTGTTTTCAGCTCGTCGCGCAGCTCGCGCAGCGTTTTGAAATAAGGACGCGCGCAATCGGGGTTTTCAAAGTAAGGCGGCAAGGTCATCAGCCCAAGCAAACGAAGCCGGGGGCAATTGGTAAGCGCGTCCAACAACCCGGGCAACTGGCGCGGCTCAATTCCGGTTTTGGTTTCTTCGCCACCAAGATCTATTTGAATCAATACCGGGAGCT
>JBDUDV010000044.1:0-27548 GCA_040002755.1 Acidobacteriota bacterium
TCAGGTGAAGTGGACTGCCGCACGTCGTCGTAAAGCAGGAAAAGTTCTTTCATCTCCGGACTGTAGAAAGTTTTCGCAGGACGAACCTGTCCTTCGCCGACAACGCCGGCTAAGCCCGCAGGCTCCGGCGTTGTGTAGGAGTAAAACGCCGCCTCCATGTCTTTGTTGCCGGGCCACCAGCCATGGCTGATCACTTCATGCGAATAAGCTTCGCGCGTCATGAAGTCCGCACCTTCCCGTTCCGGAGCGGGACGCCCGGAGAAGCGGGTGATCGCCAGGTCGAAGCTGCCCCAGAAGAAATGCACCGGACTAACTTTGCCGATGAAGCGCGCGCGAAACTCCTTGAGCACGTCGTCCATCTTAACCAGCGCGCGCCAGCAGCGATTCGCGTATTCGGCGTCATAAGACTTGTGTTCGTGATCCTCGGTGAAACGGATCGGATTCGGTATCTCGACGGGCATCGTCCAGATCCTTATCTCCATTCCCAAGTCACGAAGAGCTGACATCACTTCAGCGTAGAAGTCGGCGACGGACTGCGGCCGCAACGTGAGTGTTTTAGCGGCGCCATCGCTGCACTTGATCAGCAACTGGTGATCGATGAAGTCGAATTCAATTTCGAAAATTCGATCATCGTAGGGCATGGCGGTGGTTGTGAGTCCGCGCGCGGAAACATAGAGCGGCACGTTCCACCAATGGTTCACCAGCGGTGTTTGCTTTAAGCGAATCTTGCCGACCACCTGCGTCCACATGTGTAGTGTGGCGAGCGTGTCTTGCCATTCGGAGAATTTCAGTTCGGGCCAGTCCATAGGCAATCAGCAAACAGCAGTCAGCAATCAGCCGGAAGGTAAATAGTGAATCGTAAGTCGTGAATAGTAAAGCGGCGCCGATTGATCTCGGCGCCGCTTCATATTTCTCAGCGAACGAACGAACGACTAGCCCTCCCTTACGGTGGGCTTCTGCCGATTAAACCTTGGCCGCCTTCGCGCGAACGAAGGCGAGGTTTAGTTGGGGCAGCGAATTGAAAGTTGCCGCTTTCGTACAAGAATCCTTAGCTTTCGCTGCGTCGCCTTTGCCCTGATAAGCCTGACAGATGCGATAGAGATCGTAGGGATTCTGCTGGTTAGACTGCTGCAGTTCACTGAGTGCCGCGTCGTAGTCCTTTGCCTCGAGCGCAATCATGCCTAACAACTCGTGCGCTTGTTTGGTTTGGAACGGGTTCTTTAATGACGCAGTGCCTTTGTTGAAGGCGTCAGCTTCCGTCTTTGCTGTCGCTGTATCATGCTTCGCGAGCGCCACGCGCGTCAGGTTGTAGTGATGAAAAAGTTTGGTATTGTCCTTGATTTCCTGTGAGAGACTCGAACCATCCGCCAGCTTCACGAGTTGTTCGAAAGCCGCTTTGGCATCGTCGGGCTTGCCCATCTCCAGCAGGATGTTGCCTTTGAGTTGCAGATCGCCGGTCATACCCGCGACATCGTTGGTCTTCTCGCCGAGCGCGTATTGTTTGTCGACTTCCGCGAGCGCCGCATCCAGT
This sequence comes from Acidobacteriota bacterium, assembly GCA_040002755.1. GTDB lineage: Bacteria > Acidobacteriota > Blastocatellia > Pyrinomonadales > Pyrinomonadaceae > PSRF01. The sequence continues at coordinate 1,532 of JBDUDV010000044.1, forward strand.
TTGCCGCTGTCGACATCGACTACGGTCAAGGCAAACAGTGCAGTGCGGCGTTCAGCATCGCTGCGCGCCTTGTCAGTTATTTTCTGTAGCTCCGCTGAAGCTTCATCTGCCTTGCCCTGATACATCAACGCGGCTGCGATGCCCTGATGCGAGTTAATGAAGTTGGGATCGATTGCGAGCGCCTTGCGATACTGCGCGATTGACTCTTCAAACCTGCCCATCTTCAGATACAACTCCGCGAGGGAGTCGTAGGGGTTTGGATCGTTTGGTATCAACTCGATGTATTTCTTAAATGCCCCTTCGGCGCTGGCGTTGTCCCCGGTTTGCCGGTAGGCATAGCCGAGAATATTGAAAGCGCCTGAGTAAGTTGGAGCGAGTTCCGTCGCTTTCTTATAATGCTCGATTGCCTGGGCAAAATCCTGTTGGCCGAAGTAGTAGCCACCCACATTGAAGTGAGCGCGCTCGTCGTTCGGGTACGCCGCCACCAGTTGGTCCAGCAACTCTTTTTGTTTTGCGGCGTTGCCGTTGGCGCCCGCTTCGGTTCCAAGAATCAGCAGCTTCTCGCCGTTGGAAGCTTTGTCTGACAGCGTCACAGCCTTCTTCAAATGATCAAAGAATTCCTTCCCGGTGGGGCTGACATTCGCCCGGTTCAACTCAGCCAGCGCGAAGTTCGGGTCCAGCGAAATTGCTTTGTCGAAGTGTTGGATCGAGTCCTGAATTTGTAATTTCTCCTGGAGGTCACGGCCCTGCACAAATTCCTTGCGTGCGTCTTCCGAAGAAGTCGTAACGGGAATCTTGCCTTCGGCGCTGCCGGGATTATTTGCGGCTACTGGCGTCTTGCCTTCGTCAACCTTTGCGCAACCGCTTAGCGTGATCACTGAAGCGATGACTATTGCCAGAACGAGAACGAGAGATCTATTGCTATGCATTACATTTTCTCCTTCGGAAGTGGATAAGTGATTTGTCGTGAAAATTTCTCAAAGCCCAGGCAGTCGGGGGAGATCAAAGTCCGGGATACGAACCCGAGATCGGGGTAAAACTCAAAGATAGCAAGTCGGGAAATGAAGCTTAAACCGATGACTGCGTGCCGTCTGACTTAATGCGATTAGGAATGAGGCAGGATACTCACCCGGAATGATGCGGTCAAGACAATTGTCGCGAAAAACCCGACTATGCACCGTTCTATTTTTTTATTTCAATTTTCGTACACGGCTTTTGCTGGGTGGACCAGCGCAAAGAGCGACTGACAACTCTTGCTAACGCACCTTTTGTTGTCAGTTCGCTAGATAGCGAGGCCGCCATCAACTTGAACAACCTGGCCGGTGATGTAGCGGGCGTCGTCGGAAAGGAGGAAGCAAGCGATGCGAGCAACTTCAGCAGCTTCAGCAAAACGCCCCAGCGGAATCTGCTCAATTATCTTCGCGCGGTAACTCTCATCTAACTTTTCGGCCATGTCAGTCGCGACCATTCCGAGCGCGAGTGCGTTAACAGTCACCTTGCGGCTCGCCACTTCCTTCGCGAGTGATTTCGTTAGTCCAACCATTCCCGCTTTCGACGCCGAATAGTTTGACTGTCCCGGCATTCCCACCTCGCCGCTGATTGAAGAAATATTGAGAATCGATCCGCCTTCTTCCTGTCGCAACATCGTTCTGAGCGCTGCTTTGGCGAAGTTCCAGGCGCCCTTGAGGTTTGTATTCATCACTTCATCCCAATCTGATTCCTTCATACGCAGGATGAGATTGTCGCGGGTGATGCCGGCGTTGTTGACAAGGAAATCGATGCGGCCGAAAGCTTCTTTCACCTGCTTCACCATTTCGGCGGCGGCTTCGGTGTTAGCTACGTCGCATTGCGACGCGAGCGCACGCACGCCCAGCGCTTCGATCTCTTTCGTCAGCGACTCAGCGGCTTCGGCACTCTTTGCGTAGTTGAATGCAACGTCGGCGCCGCGACGTGCGAGCTCAAGCGCGATAGCACGGCCAATGCCGCGCGTGGCGCCGGTGATGATCGCGGCGCGTCCGGAGAATTGTTTTTGATCAGACATATACTTTGGAAACGGTTGTTAACTAGAATTTCAATGACTGCATATACTCTCGAAACTCCGGCGCCAGATCTTCATGCTTCAGCGCAAACTCAACCGTAGCAATCAGGAAGCCGAGTTTATCGCCGGCGTCATAACGTTTTCCCTTGAAGCGCACGGCATAGAACGGCCGTTTCTTCAGTAGCGAGCGCATCGCGTCAGTGATTTGAATTTCGCCAACCGCACCGGGTGTGGTCTTTTCAAGTTCATCAAAGATGTCTGGCGTCAGGACATAGCGTCCGATGATCGCCAAATCGGAAGGCGCGTCGGCAAATGATGGCTTCTCAACCATGTCTTTGATCTTATAGACGCCCTCTTCAACCTCCTCGCCATCTATGACCCCAAAGCGCGAAATTGCTTCGCCGGCAACCTGCATTGTGCCAATCACTGGGGCATCGTATTTTTCGTAAACATCGAGCAGTTGCCTTAGCGCGGGCGTTTCGGAGTCGACAATGTCGTCGCTCAACATCACAGCGAATGGCTCGTCGCACACCAGATCGCGCGCTTGCAAAACGGCATGGCCCAAACCGAGTGCCTCCTGCTGTCGGACGTAGCTCACGCGCGCCATCTCGGAAATCGCGCGCATCGCTTTCAGCTCATCATGTTTGCCGCGCGCTTCGAGCACCGTTTCCAGTTCAAACGAAACATCGAAGTGATCTTCAATCGCCGCTTTGCCGCGGCCGGTTACGATGATGACAGCCTCAATTCCCGACGCGACGGCTTCCTCGACCACATATTGGATCAAAGGCTTATCAACCAGTGGCAACATCTCTTTCGGAGACGCTTTGGTTGCCGGCAAAAAGCGCGTACCCAAACCTGCGGCAGGAAAAACTGCTTTACGAACCCTCTGTGACATAATGAGTTGTTCTCATACCATATTATTAAGGATTAGCCCAACTGTCAGGTTTGCAGAGTCGCGTAAGTTCTGAAACGAGTCGCCTGTTCGGAACTACTCTCACGACCTGTTAACATTCCCAAATGAAAAAGGACAATGGTCATTACGTCATCAAACGCACCGCGTCAGGCCTGGGCTTGTTCGCGCTAAAATCTATTCCTAAAGGAAAACGAATCATCGAGTACACTGGCCCACTTGTTTCAAACGAGGAAGTCGAAAGACGCACGAACGGAAAATATTTCTTTGGCGTCAATTCAAAGTGGTCTATTGACGGAACGCCGCGCAGCAACCTTGCACGCTACATCAATCATTCATGCAAACCCAATTGCGAGGCCCTGATCTCGGGGCGTCGCGTCTGGATTTGGTCAAAGCGAGTTATCAAGACGGGCGAAGAGTTAAATTATGACTACGGCAAAGAATATTTTGACGACATGATCAAACCGCGCGGTTGCAAGTGTAAGAAATGTGCTCCTACCAAAACTTAGGTAGAACCGCTAAACGAACAAAGGCTTCTTAACTAACCGTTTTCAGAGTGATGACAAATGCTTGATCTCAACTACCCTTATCATTTCTTAATAAAAACGCATCTTTTTTCATCTTAAGACACATATTGCCCACATCATCTCTCTCTCATTTACCCCCCGCACGGTTTTTGAATAGCCCTTCTCGCTTGTCGCTGGCCGTGACGTGCATCTCTTTCAGAACGCTGCCGTAATGATCCAATGTAAAAGCTACTCTTGCGTGTCCGCTTCATGGCTGACTGTCTTTGCGTCAACGCCCGCGACGAGAGAGGTAGTAACAAAAGAGTGTCTGAGATCGTACTGGCGCACATTGATCGGTAAGCCTGCCGAAGTCAGAAGAGACTTAAACTCCTTCTGCAAAAGACTGTGACGAATCGGAGCGCCAATGGGATTACAGAACACCAGATCATTATCCTTCCAAACTGGACCAACCTTTAGCTTCCGCTCAAGTTGCCTCTTCCGACTCTGGAAATCAGTACGGCATTAGTCGTTTAGCGATTGCGGAAACGACGGCCAAAGGTGGTGTTTCTTGCAGCCGCACTTGTATCAGACGCCACCCGAGGCCACCGTTTCCACCATCCGATGTAGGGCGGCAGCGCGGGTCTCGGGAGAGATAACGCCGCCCCTCTTTCATTTTCAACAAGACCGGAGTAGGAAAGAACCTGAATACGCTGTTTTGCCGTTCAGTTGTCAACCCCGTTAGTGCTTGCAATCACGCGGCGGATGCGGATCATTTTCGCAAGATTTCCGAAGTTAATGGAAGTTGCATGTCATTAGCAGTTGTTTTCATACATGCCCAATGTGAATATGAAACAGTTTGAGAGCAATCGCCATCAACTCTCGGTTGTCCAAAACGAGCGCGCTATTGCGCGTTTCGATGTCAGTGGTCTAGATCATGGCTGGTGGGACGCACTTTACGAGGATGAGTTGTTATCGATGAGTGAGAAGACTGAGGCTGCAATTGCGTTATGGCACCAGAGGCCCATAAGATCCATTGACGCTATTCGAGTAGATCGCGCGACGGTGCGTGAGGGGAAAACTCACCGTTATTGGCCGCGAGAAGTTGTTGAAAAATTTCTCGCTGCGGAAGTAATCCGCTCCAATATACTCTAGCTCCACTCGATTCGAGCCACCCGACAACTACCAAATCCTCTTAAAGTTTTTTTGGCGGTGGAACTCTACAATAATTTGGAGTATCAGTAACCACCGCTTCGCCCAGACGCGGGCCGACGCCGGGAATTGAGCCATTCTTCGGCCTGTAGCGCCCGCAATTCGGGTTGACGCCTTCTGCCCATTTCGCCTGAATACTATAACGGCACAAATCTGACTTTTGCTTCTTACTGTGCCTGTCGTTTATCTATCTCACTTTTTGGAACTGAGATAAGCTGCTTTGCTAGTTTCTCAAAGCGTTCGTATTCCTCTGATGGCGCTTTGGGGGTCTTTACCTTTTTCAGGGTTCTTCGTTCCCTTCTTGCGCGGCATTCTCTCACAATAATCCGTCCCGAAGCATTCCGACTCTAAAACCCTCTACATAAATTATGGTCATATGTTCATGTTCTTGATTGTAGTGGAAATCATAAATCACCATTCGATCAGAGTAGATCTCAAGATGCGAACGACCACAACCGAGCACGCCGCATAGTATCTTCAGAGCATCGCCTGTCTTTTTGAAGGCAAACATCGGTTGATCCAACTAACTAGAGTCCGAGTGTGCATAAAGTGTGCATCCACCTGTACACTGACGGACACTCACAGACCACAGGGCGGCTGATTCTTACGCAAAATCACCCGCTCCAACACAGAATGATAGGGGCAGGGAAATGCTTGATCTCAACTACGTGCGAGAAAATCTCGAGAAGGTGCGTGCCGGCCTGCAGACACGCGGCGTCGCGCCGGAAGTTTTGGACAGCTTTGCTGAAGCGGATGCTGAACGCAGGCGCATTATTGCCGAGTCGGACCAGCTTAACGCCACGAGAAACACCGCGAGCCGCGAAATCGGTGCCTTGATGAAAGACGGCAGGCGGGACGAAGCGGACGCGCGCCGCAAAGAAGTACAGGAATCAAAGGAACGTATCGCTGAGCTCGACAAATTGCGTGACGAATCTGAGTCGCGCATGCGCGAGTTGCTGACAACCTTGCCTAACCTCCCGCACGAGAGCGTCCCGGTCGGCAATGACGAAACAGCAAACGTGGAAGTTCGTCGTTGGGGAACGAAGCCTGAGTTTGATTTCGAACCGAAGGACCACGTGGATCTGGGAACGGCGCTCGGCATTCTCGATCTCGATCGCGCCGCCAAAATTGCAGCGGCGCGGTTTGCGATTCTCAACGGCGATGGTGCGCGCCTGAGCCGGGCGCTTACAAGCTTCATGCTTGATCTCCATGCCCGTGAGCATGGTTATAACGAAACCCTGCCGCCGTTCATCGTTAACAAGGCGGCGTTGTTTGGCACCGGCCAGCTGCCAAAATTTGAAGAAGATCTTTTTAAGTTAACGGACGAGCGCGAGTTGTATCTGGTACCTACCGCGGAAGTGCCGGTAACAAACTATCATCGCGAAGAGATTCTCGACGCGCAGCAACTGCCAATGCGCTGGGTCGCTTACACGCCCTGCTTTCGCTCGGAAGCCGGCAGCTATGGCCGTGACACGCGCGGTCTGATTCGCCAGCACCAGTTTGAGAAAGTTGAACTGGTGAAGTATGCGCTACCGGAAAATTCCTATGACGAACTCGAGGCGCTCACGCGCGATGCGGAAGTGATTCTGCAGAAGCTCGGGTTGCACTACCGCACGGTGGCTCTCTCGACCGGTGATATTGGTTTTGGTTCGGCGAAGACGTATGACATTGAAGTGTGGCTGCCATCGCAGAAAACGTTCCGCGAAATCTCTTCGTGTTCCAACTACGAAGCTTTCCAGGCGCGTCGCGCGCAGATTCGCTTTCGTCGCGCCGGCGGAGCGAAGCCGGAGTTTGTACACACGCTGAATGGATCAGGTCTGGCGGTCGGCCGCACCTGGATTGCGGTTTTGGAAAACTACCAGCAGGCGGACGGATCGATTGTTATTCCCGAAGCTTTGCGTCCATACATGGGTGGAATGGAAAAGATAGAAAGCAGTGAGCAGTGAGCAGTAAGCAGTAAGCAGTGATCAGAAAGCTCGCGCTTTGCTTCGGTGTTTGCAAGTCGTACTAACAAAAAAGGCAGCGAGGCTGGTAATAGCTTCGCTGCCTCTTCTTTTTCTGCTTACTGCTCACCGCTCACTGCTTACTGCTTACTTGATCCTGAGATCAAACGGCATCAGCAGCATCGACTCACCGCTCTTCATCTTATCCAGCAACGCCATGAAGCGAGCGGCTCGCTGGGCATCTTCCGGCAATGTAGCCAACACGGCTTCACGTTGTTTCATCTGTACGTGGGCTTCGTCGCCCTGGCTTAGCAGTTCCTGTATGAACGTGCGCGGGTACGGAAGAATCACGCGATGCACGCCTTTGTCCTTCGGAATCTTGGCGAGGTCTTTCGCGACTTCCACCGCGCGATCCAATCCGCCAAACTCGTCGACCAGTCCGCGCTCTTTACCCTGGAAGCCCGTCCACACGCGACCCTGTGCGACTGAGTCGATGTATGCCGGATCCTTTCCTCGGCCCTTCGCTACTTTCGGCACGAAGTCGTTGTAGTAAGTTGTTTTGATCCAATCTTCAAACTTCGCGCGTTCATCATCGGTAAACTTTTCAGTTTCGCGGAACATGCCAGAGTTTTTGCCACGCAGAATGTATTCGTTTGAAATTCCAATCCAGTCGTAGAGGCCTTTCATCACCGGCTTGCCGGCTACGACACCGATCGAACCGGTAATCGTGGAAGGCTGAGCAATGATCTTGTTGGCGCCACAGGCGATGTAATAACCACCGGAAGCGGCCACGTCGCTCATTGAAATTACCACCGGCTTTTTTTCTTTCGCGGCGACCACGGAATGCCAGATGATGTCAGACGCGAGACCTGAACCACCGGGACTATCGACCCGAATAACGATCGCCTTGATTGACTTGTCGTCGCGCGCATCGTCGATTGCTTTCGACAACGTCTCGGAGCCAATCGACTGGCTTCCGCGCGGGCTGTCCTCTGATTGTCCGGAACCGATGTCGCCGGTCGCGTAGATAACCGCGATGTTCTCGCCTTTATCGAGACCGAGCGACTCTGGTTCGATCTGTTGGTAATCGGAACTCTTCACGATCTTCAGCGGATCGTTTTCCTTGTAGCCCAGTTTCTGCTTCAGCTCTTTTTCAAGTTCTTCGCGGTAGGCGACGCCATCGATGAGCCCGGCATCTTTCGCTTTCGCCGCGCTATACGGAGCATCGTCGATGATGGCACGCACTTGATCAGACGTTTTGCCGCGGGCCTTGGCAATCGCGTCAACGTAGCGATTGAAAAGATCATCGAGCAAAGAGTTCATAAACTCTTTGTGGGCGTCAGACATTTCCTTGCGCGTGAACATGTCGCCCACACTCTTGTATTTTCCGATCTGGAAGATATCGGGATAGACACCCAGCTTGTCGAGCGAGCCGCGGAAAAACATCACGTCAGCGGCGAGGCCGTTAATGAACAACTCTCCCGGCGGCGCTACATAAATTTTGTCGCAGGCGCTCGCGATGTAATACTCCTTGTTCATTCCGAATTCGAGATAGGCGTAGACAGGTTTGCCGGTCGTACGAAAATCGGCGATGGCGTCGCGAATCTCCTCTGACTTGCCCCAACCCACGCTGGACATGTCGATATCCAGGAGGACGATTTTGATCCGATTGTCTACCTTTGCTTTTTTGAACTGCTCAACGAGGCTGGTGAGCGATTGGTCGGGGCCGCCAAAAAGCTTTCTCAGCGGATCGTAGTGAACGTAATCCGGTAATGCTCCGGTGACGCGTAGCGTGAGTACGCTGTTGTCAGCGATGGTTGGCTCGTTTCCGCGAATTGCGGCTACCAGTACAGCCAGGCCAATGAGGGCGACCAAAACCAGCCCTACTACAATGCTGGTAATAATCAGAACGGTCTTTCGAGTACGCGACATTGCCATATTATTTCCTGCCTTTTATTGTTTGATAAGCTTGAATTATTCGCTGTATAAGTACGTGGGAAACGGGGAAAAGGTTTAGGAAAGGATAGGGGCAGGAGGCAGCAGCAGACGGCAGGAAGCACGAAGAATAGTAGTGAGAGAGGCGTCTGCCTACTGCTCCTGCCTCCTGCTTTTAACGATCCACCCGCCCCCCACGACTTCGTCGCCGCGATAGAACACCGTAGCCTGGCCAGGAGTGATGGCGCGCTGCGGTTCGTCGAAGACGACCTGGACCCGATTATTCGCGAGCGGCGTAATGGCTGCTTCTGCTGGTTGGTGACGGTAACGCACGCGAACCTCTGCGCGAACAGTGCCCGAGGGCTGATCAAACGCCACCCAGTTAACGCCCGCGGCGGTAAATTCACTGCTCAGCAGATCGTCCTGCCCGCCCACGACCACTTCGTTCTTCGACGCATCGATGTTGATGACATACAGCGGTTGCGGCGCAGCGATGCCGATACCGCGTCGCTGGCCGATGGTATAACGATGGATGCCCGCATGCTGGCCCACGACTGCGCCCGAGGCATCAACCAACTCGCCTGCACCTGGCAGTCGGTCGCTAGCACCCTCAGCGGCAAGATAGCGATCGATGAAGCCGGCATAGTTACCATCGGGAACAAAACAGATTTCCTGCGACTCGGATTTCTCCGCCACCGCGAGTGAGTGCTCTCGTGCCACTTCGCGCACTTCCGGCTTCGACATCTCGCCCAGGGGAAACAGCGCGCGCGATAGTTGATCCTGCGTTAGTTCCCACAGAAAGTAAGACTGGTCCTTGTCGAGATTGCGCCCGCGGAAGAGACGATAGCGATTCGCGGCCTCGTCGTATTCAACACGCGCGTAATGCCCCGTGGCTACTTTGTCGCACCCGAGACTGGCGGCGAGTTGATCCAACGAAGCAAACTTGAGCCGGCTGTTACACGAGACACAGGGAATTGGCGTCTCGCCGTTTAGATAACTGGCAACAAACGGTTGCACCACGTCGCGTTCAAACTCGCGTTCCAGATTGAGCACGTAAAACGGAAACCCAAGTTCCTCGGCCACGCGCCGCGCGTCGTAAACATCGTCGAGCGAGCAACAACGCGAAGGTAGGGGCTCGCCGTCCGCGTCCACACTGATACCGCGACGCTGGTTCCACAACTGCATCGTGAAGCCAACGAGATCGTGGCCCTGCTCTTTAAGGATTGCCGCCGCGGCCGACGAATCCACTCCCCCAGACATTGCTACAGCTAACTTCATAACCTCTAGTTTCAGGTTTCAAGTTCCAAGTTTCAAGTTACCACGGGACCTCCAGCGCTGAACCTCTCGTTTGCTGGGGCTTTACACGAATGCTAAGATCATGAACTTGAAACTTGAAACTTGAAACTTGAATCTGTGTCCGAAAGCGCCATCGAAGAATATCGAGTTGCCAAAGAGCCCTACTACCTGCCGATTGGCCGGGAAGTGGATCTCTTCGAAGCAGCCCACTCCGCGCGTTTGCCAGTCATTCTCAAAGGCCCGACGGGCTGCGGCAAGACGCGTTTTGTCGAACACATGGCCTGGCGAATCCAGCGTCCCTTGATTACAGTCGCTTGTCACGAAGACTTGTCCGCGACGGATCTCGTGGGCCGGTTCCTGCTCGAAGGTGAAGAGACTGTTTGGCACGACGGCCCCTTGACCTCCGCGGTGCGCAACGGAGCGATCTGTTATCTCGACGAAGTTGTCGAAGCGCGCAAGGACACCGTCGTCATCATTCACCCGCTTACCGATCATCGCCGTCGGTTGCCGATCGAAAAGCGCGGAACAATACTCGACGCGCCGCCGGAGTTCATGCTGGTTGTTTCTTACAATCCCGGTTACCAGTCAATTCTCAAAGACTTGAAACAGTCCACCCGCCAACGTTTCGTGGCGATTGACTTCGATTACCCGCCACCGGAAATGGAAACGGAAATTGTGACGCGTGAGGGTGGAGTTGACGAAGGCACAGCGCGCGATCTCGTGCTGATCGGCCAGAAGGTTCGCAACCTGCGCGGCCATGGATTGGAAGAAGGCGTCTCGACGCGTTTGTTGATCTATGCTGCGCAACTGATCGTTCTCGGCATCCCACCTGTCACCGCGGCTGAAACCGCCATGTGCGCGCCCATCACCGACGACCGCGAACTGCAACGCAGCATCCGCGAGATCATTACGACGGTGATCTGACAATGCACGACGACACCGACTCCGGCATTCCCAGCGCTGAGCGACAATCGTTTCTAAAAATGACACGCGAGCTCGCCGGTTTGCCGCTGGACAAATCGACTGCGGCGCTCGAGACAAGCGCAGCGATTGCGACAATCTCATTGCGCGCGGGCATTGAGTTTCTGCGCGCCGCACCCGCAGCTGCGGAAGTTTTGGAGGCAGCTGAGTTGCGTTCATGGGGCGAAATCGGCCGGCAACTGGCGTTGAGCGACGTTGAAAGCGCGATCACTTTTTTTGCTGAAGGGGTCGCGGGATTTAGAGACGTTCCTCGCAATGTGCAGGCATTAGTTTTCCAGCTCTGCTCGCGACAGATAACGCTCTCGTCCCAGGTGGCAGTCGAAACCTTTCGCTCTCTACCCGCGCTCGCAGAGACAATCAGGGATCCGAACGAACTTGCAGCTATTCTAGAGGTCGCGCGCGAAATTTCGCGACGATCCGCGAAGCACAGCGCCGAGTTTCTCGCTCAGGCGCCGGAAGTCCTGGTACGTTTGCGGCGAAGCAAAGATCCGGCGGTAGCTAACAAAGGAATCGAGCTGGTGGCAGAGTTTGCTGCGCGGGCCGGCGGCATTGCCGCAGATGCATGGGCGGCGCTCCCAGCGGCGCTAACAAGTCTCAACTCAACTAACGCGCTGAGGTTATTGGAAAGCACGGGTGGTTTTCTCGAACGCGGCGGCGGCTCGGCCTTACAAGTTTTGATCACAGGCGGCGAGATCTTGCGAACGTTGCCGGAAATATTCGACGATTGGGTCAAGCTTCTCTGGACGGTGGCGAAGCATGGCAACGCCAGCCTGGTTGCTTTTGTGCGCAGTAGTTTGCGGTTTGTGAGCGGACTCGCAAGCCAACACAATCACGATCGCCTCACTAGCCTCGCGCTCAGCGTAATAAAACTGACGAACGAGATCGCAGCGATCGATGGCGAAGCGGCGCTCGCCTGTTTTCGCTCGAGCTCGTTGGCGCTTCGCACCGTTTCAATCGAACAGTTTGAACAGTGGGCGCGCCAGGGTTTGGCTGCGCACAACAAAGATGCGCGCGCGCGACGCAGCTATTTCGCGCTGGAAACACGCGGTAGTTCAGAGGCGTTGCGCAGCGGCAGCAATGGGCTGGCGTTGGAGACGGTGCGGCATTTGTTGATCCTTTACATAGAAGGACTAACTGGACGGGAGATTGAGATAAGTCCGCTGGCCGCGGTGCCGTTGGAATCGCGCATCGCAGACGGACGGACTATCCATCTTCCCGCTGTGGTCGCGGAATTTGCTGACGATGAATTCGACTTCCGTCTCTACAAAGTGCTGGCCGCGCATGCCGCCGGACAAATCGAGTTTGGGACATACGAACAAGGAACGGCGTCATTGCAAGCCGCGTATGCGTCGCTCGCTGAAATTTACAATCCTGAAAATGCGGATGAGCTGGCAGCGTTCTCGCTTGCTGACGACATGGTCGGTATGTCTCAAAGCGGTGAGGAGAGAGGCAGTAGCCCGACGTTTATGGAAGACTCGTCTTCGCAAAACGACAAGCTAACGTTTATCGGACAAGACGTTGACTATCGCCGTGCACTGAACCTCTTTCCACAGCCGCAGTTGGCGCGTCGCATCTTCGGAACACTGGAGAACTTTCGTGTCGACAGACGGTTGCGGGCGAAGTATCGTGGGCTCGCTCGCGATCTCGATCTGGTTCGAGAGCACTTGCGCCGCGGGCGTCCTTCCGTCCTTGAACTGCCCGCCACGCTGCTTCCTTTTGAATTGCTCTTTCAAACGACGCTGCTCGGCGGCGCGTCCGATGACGCGCGACAATATTACGGCCAAATCGTTTCCGAACTTGAAACCCTCACGACTGAGTACCTGGAAAACGCCGGAGCGTCAGTTGCTGACACCTTGATGGCGACCAGTCGCGTGTATTCGTTGTTTCAATCTCTCACGCCGAACGACGATTCAATTCAGGAAGTTGAAGTTCAGGAAGCGCCTTCAGAATCCGAGGACGAAAATGCGATGGCTACCGAGAGTTTCGATCGCAGCCGGAAGGAACAAAAACCTCAACGTCGCGATGCTCGCGAACTCTTCAATGCCTGGAATGATCCCGATGGCGACAGCGAACCTGATGAACTCGCCGGCGCGGAGTCCTGGATTGAAGGCGACTCGCCCGAACAAATGATCGAAGAAGGCGAGGTGGCCTACAACTATGACGAGTGGGACCGCGAGTTAACCGATCACCGCCTCGGCTGGTGTCGCGTGATCGAAAAGCGCGTGAAGCACGGCGATCAAAGCTTTGTCGAACAAACGCGCGACCGCTATCGTGGCGTCATTTCATCCATTCGCTATCAGTTTCAGTTGCTGAAGCCGGAAGAGCTGCAGCGCGCTACCAATGAGTTGGACGGCGAGGAGTTTGATCTTAGTGCCGTGGTCGACTACGTCATCGATCGCCGCGCGGCCAGGGTTGGGGGCGGACACCAATCCGAACGGCTCTACACGAAGCGTCTTCGTCGTCGTCGTGATGTGGCTGTTTCCTTCCTGCTCGATCAATCTTCGTCGACAGCGCGCACGATTGGACGTCATCCGCTGCAGCCTTATACGCGGCCCGGCCGGCGCATCATCGAGATTGAAAAGGAAGGGTTGGTGCTGATGAGTGAAGCGCTGGAAGCTGTCGGCGACACCTATTCGATTAACGGATTCACTTCCGAAGGACGGCGCAACGTAAAGTTTTATGTGGTGAAGGATTTTGACGAGAAGTATTCGGACGAAGTGAAGCAGCGAATCGGCGGCATCTCTTTTCAGAATAATACAAGGCTGGGCGCGGCAATTCGCCATGCGGCGGCGAAACTTGCGAAGCAGGAAGCGCGTACGCGCCTGCTCATCGTCTTATCTGATGGCCGCCCCTACGATCACGATTACGGCGACGCGCGTTATGCACGCGAGGACACGCGCGAAGCCCTGCGGCAAGCGAAGAACGCCGGCATCACGCCTTTTTGCATCACGATCGATCGCGAGTCGGAAAGCGAATTGAAGGATCTTTACGGAGAGATCGGATATACGATAATTGACGATGTATTGACGTTGCCGGAGCGGCTGCCCGGGATTTATCGGAGACTGACAACGTAAGCAGTGGGTGCCCGGCAGGGAAGCGAAATCATTGTTAGATTGAGTGGGACCAGTTCGAAAAGAGCGAGCGGCGCTTAGGGGCGAAAATTTTTTAGCAGCATAACGTCGCTATTTACCACTCCTCGAGAGATCGCCAACTGCTTGCCGTCTCGTGACCAGGCAAAACCAAAAATCTGCTGGTCTCTAAAACTGGTTAACTGCTTTGGCCGGTCTCCGGCGAGGGTCTGAAGCCAAATATTCGAGACGCCCGCGCGCGAGTCGATGTAGGTCAGCGCTCGACCATCACTGGTCCAGTGAATAGTTCGGCCAAACGAGCCCGGAATATCGAACATCCTGGTCGGTTGTCCGCCTTCAAGAGCTATGATCGCGATCTTATAACCAGCGCCCGCAACATCCTCGTAGTTGCATGCGAAAACTTTTCCGTCTGGCGAAACGCTCGGTAGCGCCGACTCCTTGTCGGTAATTCTTACCGGGCTGCCGCCGTCAGCAGCGATTTTCCACACTGACCAGAAGCTGGAGATCGGATCGTACGCCGTATACAGAATCCATTTTCCGTCCGGCGAGTAATCCGGAAAATAATCCCCGGCGCCCATGGTCAGTTGTTTGGCATTCCCACCGTCAATATCCATACGCCAAAGATTGGTATTGCCGGTGCTCTTAGAGCCCCAAACGATAAGGCGTCCATCCGGTGAGACTACGGGATCAAAATTCTGATTTGTTTCCAGCGTCAATTGTCTCTGGCCGGAGCCGTCGGCCCGCATGATCCAGACATTTGGCTCGCCTCCGGCGACGGAGCGGTAGACGATCCTGCCATCGGTGGTCCAGGAAATACCGCGCATGCCATCGTCTCTTTCAGTTCCGGAAGTGATTTGCCTGGCATTGCCGGGATCCGCCTGGGTCGCCAGCCAGATATTCACGAGGCGATCGGAGCGCACCGACGCCAACGTCTTCGAGTCCGCCGTCAAACTCACATCAATATATCCATTGAGGTCATTGGTAATTCGCTTAGCCGATCCCCCTTTGTACGGGAGATACCAGAGCTGTGGCATACTGCCCGCTTCCTCCGTGGCGGAAGCAATTAAGCCTTTGCCATCCGCCAGCCACGACACCTGTCCCACTTGCCACCAATGTTGAGGGGTAATCTCTGCTTCGGTTCCATCTGTTACCCGGACGCCCACAACACTTTCGTAGTAACCGCCGGTCGTATTCTGGTAGACACAGGCAATCACGTTTCCCTCGGGCGACCAGGCCGCTGCCATGGTTGAGAAGAAATCTGGAGACGAGTGTTTCGCTAGTGTTCTTAGTTCTTTGCCGTCAACGTTGGCGACTATCAACGCGTTTTCCTGCAGCGAAAGGGCGCGCAAAAAGGCGAGTTGCTTGCCATCGGGCGAAAGTGTAATCGGACTCTGAATGTCCTCCAGCAGCTTTCGCGAAGGGCCGCCGAGCACTGGAATTTGGAACAAGGCACCCTTCGCGTTATCCGAATCTGCGGCCACGAAATAGATAAACTGTCCATCATGCGAGAAGTTGAGCCCACGAAAGTGGGCCGCAGCCGGCGGAAGAATTTGGACCTGGCTGGCGGCGGCGACTTGTCCTATCCAAATACCTTGTTGCCCCGCTTCTTCTGAGATGTGTGCCACATACTGACCGTCCGGCGAGATTGCAGTGTGCACCGCTTTCCCGGTCGCAGTAAATCGGGTTGCATTCACGGCCTGCAAAACCGGCGCTCGGTTGCGCGAGACTATCCGGTACAGCGCGTAGCCCAGTGCGATTATCACGATTGCTGAGAGCGCGAGTGCAGGAAGCGCATAGCTCTTGTAACGCCTAATACTACTCACGATGTATTCAGCGCTGGAGGTCGTTTGGGTGGAGTGAATCGCAGTCGTTCGCCCCTGAGTAGCTGCACCGGTGGTCGTGATATTTGTGTCGCTGTAATCGTTTAAATAACTGGTTGCATCCGCTTTGGATGAGTGGAAGGATTGAAGCTCTGTTTGAAACTCTAGTTTTTTCCGCAGTTGCCGCAAGTCAACTAAAAAGTCCTTAACTCCCTGGTATCGCTCGTCCTGATTTTTCTCCAGGGCTTTGGCAACAATCCGGTCCAGTTCCGCTGGAGCCTCAGGTGCAAAATTGGAAGGCGGCGCCGGTTCCGCCCTGAGAATCGCCGCAATGACATCGCTGGGTGTCTCCTGCTCGAAGGGAGTTCGCCCGGTGATCATTTCATAAAGCAAAATACCGATACTCCAGATATCCGTACGCTCATCGACGCTGCGACCGCGGGCTTGCTCTGGCGACATATAGGCAGTTGTGCCCAGCACGGTACCCGGTACAGTCTCGACCAGGGTCAATGTTTGGGCCTCTCGATCCACCGAGCTGGTCCAGGCGTTAGTCAGTTTGGCCAGACCAAAGTCCAGGACCTTGACGATGCCGTCCCGTCTCACCATGAGGTTCTCGGGCTTAATGTCGCGGTGAACGACGCCAGCGTCGTGGGCGGCAGTAATTGCCGACGCCACTTGAATTACAATCTCAAGCGTTTCCGGAATCGTGAGACTCGCTTGGTTCAGATGCCGGCGCAGAGTTTCACCGTCGATGAATTCGGTGGCGATAAAGAAAACTGAACCGGCCTGACCGATTTCATAGATGGTAATTATGTTTGGATGGTTGAGTGCTGAAGCGGTCTTGGCTTCCTGCAGAAACCGTCCCATCCGATCTTGGCTCGAAACCAGATCAGACGGCAGGATCTTGAGAGCTACTGTTCGATCGAGCTTAGTGTCCTTCGCGAGATACACCTCGGCCATTCCGCCGGCTCCAAGGCGCGAAAGCACGCGATAATGAGAAATGACTGTTCCCTCAAGGGCGGCAGTTGGATCCACGACTTAGTCGACTCTTCTGAATTCCGGGAGGTAGGACCTTTCACAATCACAAAAACGGCTCCTGCTTCTTCAGGATTTCAGTTGCGAATTTCTCAAGATAGTTTACATGTCATTCTAGCAGACGGGAGCGAGAACATGAGCAGGAATGGGGATCCGTTCGTTCCGGCTACCTCCGTGATGAAGATGGAAACACAAGGAACACGAAAGAACGGAGAAGCTGGAAGGATTCATAACCGGGGTCGAACAGCTACTTCTTCCCGAAACCGCCGCCTCCGGGAGTTTCAATTCGTACCCGATCGCCCGCTTGCAGTTTCCAACTACCTTTTGATCCAAGCTTGCGCGAGCGACCTTCACTTATGATCGCAGCGCTGCCTGGCTTGCCGGCTTCGCCCCCTGACAAACCGTACGGCGCACGCTTGCGTCTGTCCGCGAGCAAAGACATGTGTGCGGGCGCGAGCGTTTCGACCTCGCGAATGACGCCATCACCGCCGTTTTGTTTTCCCTTGCCACCGGAGCCTTTGCGAATCTTGTACTGACGAACGCGCAACGGATATGCATACTCAAGCGCTTCGACGGGAGTGTTTAGGCTATTCGTCATGTGCGTGTGCACGGCACTCATGCCGTTTTGTTCCGGCCGCGCGCCCATGCCGCCCGCCACCGTCTCGTAATAAGAGAACTCCGAGCCAGTGCGCGCATCGATTCCACCAATCGTCAGGTTGTTCATTGTTCCCTGGCTGGCTGCTGGAATCCTGTGGGGCAATGCTTTGGCGAGAGCCTTGAATAGCACATCGACGATGCGTTGCGAAGTTTCGACGTTGCCGCCGGCGACAGCAGCTGGATGCATCGCGTTAACAACCGTGCCCGTCGGAGCGATCACTTTGATCGGCGCCATCAAGCCGGCGCTGGCCGGCACGTCACCCGCAAGCAGACAGCGAAAGACATAAGAAACTGCAGAAACCGTGATCGCCTCAACGGCATTGATTGGACCAGCAACCTGCGGCGAACTACCGGTGAAATCAACGAGCGCTTGTTTACCCTCGATAGTTATTCGCACTTTGATAGCGACCTCGCCGGCGCTAACGCCATCGTCGTCAAGTGCGTCTTCAGCTTCGTAGAAGCCGTCGGGAATCGAGTGGATCACGTGGCGCATGAGCCGGGCGGAGTATTCGATCAGGTGCGTCGCATACTCGGCCGCCTCACT
The DNA here is from genome assembly GCA_040002755.1 of Acidobacteriota bacterium. Lineage (GTDB taxonomy): Bacteria > Acidobacteriota > Blastocatellia > Pyrinomonadales > Pyrinomonadaceae > PSRF01. Next base: position 19,495 of record JBDUDV010000044.1, read on the forward strand.
TGCGCCGCGGCGGGCTACAATTTCCAGCAAGCGCGTGGCGCCGGTTTTTAATGAACCGATTTGCGCTTGAAAATCGCCACGACGTTCATGGTGACTGCGAACATTTGCGAGAATCAATCGCATCATGTCGCTTTGAAGTTCACCGTTCCTCACCAAACGAATTGGAGGAATACTCAAGCCTTCGCCGTAAATATCTGTCGCCAGACCCATCGATCCCGGCGTCGCGCCGCCGATGTCGGCGTGGTGTGCGCGGTTAGCAACGTAAAAGAGCGGACGGACGACCGAGGATCGGAGACGGCGGGCCCGGTTCTTAATGGGCGCCGGTCGCCCGTCCCCGGTCGTTCCAGTGAAAATAGCTGCCACTAGGGTTACGTCCGGCAGATGGGTGCCGCCGGCGAACGGATCGTTTAAGGCCACGACATCGCCCGGTTGTAAATCAATTTCGCTTAGCGCAGATGCGACGGCCATCGGCATTGAACCCAAGTGGACCGGCATGTGGTCGCCTTGCGCGATCACGCTTCCACGGGCGTCGAACACCGCGCAGGAGTAGTCACGTCGCTCTTTGATGTTTGGAGAAAACGAGGTGCGTCTCAGCGCGATGCCCATTTCCTCAGCGACCGAGGTATAAAGCGCTCGATAGATTTCCAGCGTTGTAGGATCGAATTGCTTCATAAGTGCTCGATCTCGATGATCAAGTTTCCATAGTCATCAACCTGCACCCGGGCGCCATCCGGGATCAGTGTCGTGGAAGAGTATTCGGTAACAATACAAGGCGTCCGCAGGCGAGCGCCGGCGGGCAACTCGGCCCGACGGTACACCGCGACCAGGCGTCTCTTTCCATTCAAGAATGCATTCACGCCGGCTGTTGCTCTCGCAACTCTCGCGTTACCCGACGCGCTGCGTCGTTTCAGCCTCAGTTTCTCCACCACTCCAGTCGACCGCACGCGCGCGCTGACGACCTCGACCGCGTTTGCTTCCTCCGCGTAGCCGTAGCGCTCAAGATGCGCGCGATGGAAGCTCTTCGCCAGACTTGCGCGTGTCTGTTTGATGTTCAACTCAAACGATTGACCCTTGTAGCGCAGCGCGAGCGAGCGCTCGTGGCGTTGCTTCGACAAAGAGAACCCCTCGCGACGCAAAGCGGAAGAGGCAGTCCGCTCCATCTCTTTGAAACTCTGCTCAAGTTTCTTTTCAACTCCGGGCACTATTTCCAACATCGTTGTCCGGCTCTGGTCCTTTACGACATCGGCCGTGAGCACGCCGATTGCCGAAAGCGCGCCGGCGGAGTTTGGCACGATGACCTGGGGAATGCGCAGGGCCTGGGCCAGTTCGACTGCGTGCAAGCCACCGGCACCCCCGAAGGGAAGTAGAGCAAACTCGCGGGTGTCGTAGCCGCGTTCAACTGATATGCGTCGCAGCGCGCGCTCCATGTTTGTGTTTGCGACTGCCAACATTCCCTGCGCCGCCTCAGTCGCGGTCACTTGTCGGCCCGCAACTTTGCTAATTTCGCTAGCAAGATTCTGCAACGCTTGTCGGGAGCGAGATTCGTCGAGTTCGAAATCACCACCGAGTAGTCCGACGCCACCAAAATGTCCCAGCAACAGATGTGCGTCAGTGACAGTAGGCAGGAACGAGCGGCCGTAACAGGCTGGGCCAGGATCGGCGCCAGCTGACTCTGGCCCAACCCGGAGTGAACTGCCCTCATCGATTTTAGCTATCGAACCGCCGCCGGCTCCGACGGTGTGAATATCCATCACCGCCACAGCAACCGGGAGTCCGGCGACTGTCGCTTCGTTGGTCATGCGTAAGCCATCGCGTCCGCAGAGGGCTACGTCGGTTGAAGTCCCGCCCATATCGAAAGTGATGATTCCTTCAAAGCCTGCTGCGCGCGCGGCTCGCAAGGCGCCGACGACGCCGCCGGCTGGTCCGGAAAGAATGGTGCGCACCGGCTCGCGCGCGGCGACCGACGCGGAGATACTGCCACCGGATGATTGCATGACGCGCAGGCGCGGCGTGTTCGCCGCCAGCCGGTCGAGATAATTCCCCATCAGCGGCTGCAGGTAGGCATTGATGGTCACAGTCGACGTGCGTTCAAACTCGCGATACTCAGGAAGAATTTGGTATGAGATGGAAAGCGGCAGATCGAGAACGGAGAGCGCCGCGGCGATTCGTTTTTCAAACTCCGGGTTGACGAAGGAGAACAATAGGCAGATAGCGACCGAATCAACCTTGGCTTTCCTAAGCCGCAGGACCAGCTCGTCCAGTTCTGATTCACTAAGCGACTCGATTATCTCACCGGTCGCGGTCACCCGCCCGCCAACTCCGAAGCGCAGAGCATCAGGCACTAGCGGCGGCGGCTTTACCGCGTTCAGGTTGTAGAGTTCAGGCCGAGCTTGCCGGCCGATCACGAGCACATCTTCGAAACCGCGCGTGGTGACGAGAGCAGTGCGCGCGCCACGCCGCTCGAGTAAGGCATTGGTGCCGACGGTTGTGCCGTGAACCACTTCGAGGTTTTGCACTGCGACGCCAGTTGTTTTGGAGATTGTTTTGAGGCCGGCAGCGATAGCGCGAGATGGATCTGAAGGAGTAGAGGGGAGCTTGAATACTTCCAGCTGGCCGCTCGCTGCAAAGACAAAGTCAGTAAACGTGCCGCCGGTGTCGACGCCCACGCGAACCTGGCGAACACGTTTTGCCGATCGCGCGTTCTCATTTCCCTTTGCAGTCATGTAAACGGCGCTACCAGACAGGAGTTCAAATTTTGCGTAGCCAATATAGTCAGAAGCAAAAATGTTGACAAGAATTGCGCGGTAACTGACTTTAGCCAGCGATTTTCCAGTGGTTCAATGAGTTCAACCCCCGGGGGCGCCAAGAGCGACTGTTAGAACGCGTATGGGGTGGCTACGGCAGCGACAAAACGGGAACAGAGACCGCGAGGAAAAAATAGGAGCAGACGGCGGGGGCAGGAGTAGCACGAAGAAAAGTCAATTCCGAATTGCGGCAGTTCGTTTTCCTGCCGTCTGCCTCCTGCTCCTGCCTCTTATATTTTTACCCAGCGGCCGCCCTTGTTCGATTCGCGAGCAGCGTCCATTACCAACTGCGCGCGATAGCCATCTTCAAACGTCGCCGCGCCTTCGACAGTAGTTCGCCCGTGGCGCAACGCCTCAATGATTGCTGACGAGAAAATGGTGAAGCCGCGTGACCAACTTCCATCGCGCATCCCGGAAGCGACTGCGTCCTGAGCTACTTCTACTGGTCGCCAGTCTCCCGCGCCCGCCGGTGAATGCCAGAGTGGGCCCGATTCTTCAACCATCAATGCTCCGCCGCTGCCATAAACTTCCAACTGGTTTTGTAACTTTCCTGATTCCACTACTGAAAGAGAGGCAGCGCCAGTCGCGTCTTTAGTTAAGGGTGATTCCGCAAATCGCAACATCATTCTCACCGTGTCATCCGAAGTTACGGCTCGCATGGTTCCGCTCGCTTTGTCAGGACGCTCCGCGACGTGCGTTGAGAGCACGCAGCAAACTTCGCTGACTTCGGCATCGAGCAGCCAGCGAAACGAATCGATCGCATGCGACCCGATCGCGCCCAGAGTGCCGCCACCCATCGTCGCATCCGACCACCAGTCCCAGTTTCCCAACACGCCGCGATAGTCGGAACGGAAAACATAATTGCAGTGACGCACGGTTCCGATTTCGCCGCCCAGAACCATCGCGCGCATTTTGCGCCGGCTACTCAGGAATCGCAATTCGTGATCGATCAAAGCCAGCACGCCGGCTTCGCTCGCGCGATCAGTCATGCGCCTGGCCTGAGCGGCGTCCATGGCCATCGGCTTTTCGCAAAGCACCGCCTTCCCTTGCTCAAGCGCGGCGAGCGTGATTTCCATGTGCGTCGCCGGCGGCGTAACTACGCTCACCAGATCGATGTCATCTCTGGCGATCAAATCTTTCCAGTCAGCAGCGACGTGTTCGATCCCAAATTCCTGCGCGACCTGTTCGGCACGTTCACGGCGGCGGCTCGCAATCGCGACCACGCGCGCGCCCTCGCAACTGCGAAAGCCGGGAATCTGGGTCGTTCGCGCAAAGCCCGAGCCGACGATGCCGATACCTATAGTCTTGTCGCTACTCAACTTCAGATCTCTCCCCAACTGAACCGCGAGCCGGACCTCTTAGTCTAGTGTTCCGTATATCGCTTGAAGATCTTTGGCGAGAGTGTATCACGCAGTCCTTCATAGGCTGCAAATCGCACTTAGCCCTAATCGAGAGCTGAGGCGAACCGCAGCCGTGTTTCCGCGCCTGACTTTTCGATTTGCTTTCCTGAGTACAAGTACCCACAATTCTGTTTGAGTCTGCTCCGGAGTTCGCGGTTTTGAGTGACACCAAAATCAAACATAAATGCATCTTAATTTGTCTTAAATCACCTTTATGTCGTTCATGAGCAAGACAGCAGCGTTCGTGGGTATGAAGGCCTTGCGAAAGTTGGTCTCCGATTCGATGGCGATCGATATGGGATCGGCGGCCACCATCATTTCTGTGCGCGGGCAGGGCATAGTGATAGATGAGCCATCCCTGGTCGCCGTCGACTCCAATTCCGGAGAAGTGATTGCGATTGGGATTGAAGCGCAACAGATGTCCGGCCGTGAGGCCCGCGATGTTACGGTGATCGCTCCCTTGCTTGACGGAGTAGTAGCAGACTTTGAAAGAACTAAGGAGATGCTGGCGCATTTTGTGCGCAAGGCACGCGGCGGCAAGTCATATTTTAGCCGTCGTGCAGTGATGAGTGTCTTGTCTGGAGTGACGCAAGTGGAGGAACGGGCGTTCGTCAGCGCTGCTGAACATGCACGCATCGGCCGGGTCGTGATGATTGAAGAAGGACTGGCGGCCGCATTCGGCGCGGGCGTGCGAGTAGATGATCCGCGCGCTTCCGCGGTGGTTGATATCGGCGGCGGCACCACCAATGTTGCCATCATCGCGAACGGCGAAATTGTTCATGCCCGGGCTGAACGGATCGGAAGCGAGGACATTAACGCGGCCATAGTCGACCATGTTCGTCGTCACCGCGGGTTGATCATCGGTCCGCAGTCAGCCGAGCGTCTGAAGTTGGAACTCGGTTCAGCGACGCTTCCGGTCGACTTGGCCGAGCAGGCGACGATCAAAGGAGTCGATGTTATGACGAGGAGTCCGGGAGCTATCGAGATCACCGCCGGCGAACTCTATCCTATCGTCCTGCAGGTTGTTCGCAAGATCGTTGAAGGAGTGAACACAACTCTTACTGAGCTTCGCCCGGAAGTCGGCGGTGACATCTACGAGCGGGGAATCACCCTTACGGGTGGAGGTGCGCAGTTTGCCGGGCTCGAAGATTTTTTTCGGGAGCAAACCAATCTGCCGGTACGCACCGCTTCGGAACCCAAGTACGCCATTGTGCGTGGTCTCGAGCAGATGTTTGACGAACCACTCAGGCTACGTCGCGTCATACGCAGCCAGCCATATCCAGCACCGGATATGGAGGGCTGAGTGACGGAACGACGACCGCTCCCGCTGGTGAGCGGGTCTATTGAGATTGCTGGGCCGGGAGGCTCTTACGCTGGCGACGGAATTGCGCTGGCGGACAATCAAACTCCCGCTTGAACGCGCGGTTGAATGCCGCTTCTGAACCGTAGCCCACCGCCGCAGCGACTTGCGCGACACTGTCCTCCGTGGATAAAAGGATCTCCGCCCCCAGCTTCAGCCGCCACCTGGTCAAGTACGCCATCGGAGTCTCTTCCAGAAAATGGCGGAAGCGCTCGGCAAGCCGCGTACGTGACAGACCGACGCCCCTTGCCAGACTCGAGATTGTCCATGGATGCGCGGGCTCATTGTGCAAAAGAGCAAGCGCTTGGCCGATGACAGGATCACGCGCGCCGGCGAGCCAGCCGATCTGGTCGGCAGGCAGCGCGCTGATGTAGCGCCGCAACGTTTCCACAAACAGGACCTCAGACAGCTTGGCGAGCACCAGCCCGCTCCCCGCTAACGATTCGCTCCCCTTGTCTACCGAGAACCGGATTGAATGTTCGAGCCATTCCCCTTCGGGCCCTTTAGTGACATGCACTTTCAACATTGGCGGCAGCCCAGCCAGAAAGAGTTCGCTCAATCGTGGCTCGCACACCAGGTATCCACATACGAATCTGGTGATCTCGCCGCCGCCACCAAAGCGAGCGAGTTTGAACCCTTGAGTTAAGTTTTTCCCAAATGTTTGGAAGGCGTCCACGGGCTTCTCGGGTGAGCCATTCCCTAAGAAATGGGGATCACCGTGCGGGAAAATTACGATGTCGCCGGCGGTCAACTCTTCTCGCCGTCCGTCCGGCAGCCGCGCATACGCACGCCCCTCGGTTAAGAGGTGATAAAGGATCAGGTGTCCCGCCACCGGAGAAAGATGGGAGGCTATAGCGGACGACTGGCGTTCGCTGATACACCAGGGAGCAGAAAACTCCGCATTAAAGAACAGTGCCCCCTCGAGCCTAACGACTCTCAACACTTCGGAAAGCACATCCATTTGCACAACCTTAACTGAACTGGGTGTCTGTGCAAAGAATACGGGACGCTGAGTCAAGTATTCATAGCCTGCTATTCGTACACTGAAACTGGTCGGGCGAGATGCCGGCCACGGTGACAATTCAGTTTGAAGGAGAGCGAGAATGAACGCAATTGCGAAAGAAGCACAGATAACTAACGACTTTGAAGAGAAGAGCGCTGCTCACATATCAGGAGGTCCAATGCGCAGTCGCGCCGAAGCACTGGCTGATCGCATCGAGGAAGGCGCATCCGGCTTGACTGCCTTTGCTGAAGGACTATCGGAAGCGGAGTGGCGGTTACCAGTGTCTGGTAGCGACACCCGCTCGATTGGTGTCATCGTGCACCACGTTGCGAGCATGTACCCGATTGAGATCGATGTCGTGCGTGCCGTCGCCAGCGGCAAGGCAGTTACCGACGTCACCTGGGAGGTTGTCGCCGAGATAAATGCCCAGCATACACGCGAGCAGGCAGATGTAACGAAGGCCGCGGCGCTCGAACTTTTGCGCCGGCACAGTCGTGAGGCTGCCGCCGCTGTACGCGCGTTCACGGATGACGAGTTGGACCAGGCGGCGCCGTTCTCGCTGAGCTTCGGCGCGCCTGTCACCGCACAGTTTGTCATTGAGGACCACCCACTGCGGCACAGCTGGCACCACCTGGCGCGCATCCGCAAGGCCGTGGGCCGGTGATCTCCGCAGCGGCGCGGCGACTAACGGTCAACTAACCAATGCGGCTGACCAACTATCAACTAACCCTAAATGGATTGAGGCGACCTTCAAGGTCGCCTCTTTCTGTGTTCAAGTATCGATCGATATTTGGTGCCCCCGCAGGGATTCGAACCCCGAACCAACAGACTCTCCCGACGGGTGCCCGAGGCACGACACGTCTTGGTAGCCGCCCAGACTTGTGAATTGAATGATTTTCTTCTTCACACACGGCTCACGCCAGGAGCGAAACTTCGTAATGCTTCTTCGCGCAGCGCGGCAGCTCGAATCCCGCGCAGCATTCCCCCAAACACCCACTGATGGAGCGGAAATAGCGCGTACCAATAAAGTCGCCCGAACAATCCGACCGGATCGAAACTCGCCGTCTGTCGAATCGTCGATCCGGAAGCGTCGCCTTCAACTTCGAACTCGAGCCAAGCGCGACCGGGCAGCTTCATTTCGGCGCTGAGGCGAAGCAGATGATCCGGCTCAAACGCTTCGACGCGCCAGAAGTCTATTGCATCGCCAATGTGTAAGGTTTCGCTAGCGGGGCGCCCGCGCCGTACGCCGATTCCTCCTACAAGTAAATCCAAAAAGCCACGCAGTTGCCAAAGCCGGTCCCATGCGTACCAACCGGTGGTGCCACCGATTCGCTGAATGGGCGTGAAGGCCACGGCAGCAGGCAGGTTCACCCTCGTCGTGCGCGAATCCACGAGGCGCGTTCCGAAACGCACACCACCCCACGAGGGCGCATCTCCCGATGACGAAAAGGCATCTGACCAGCGTGTCGCGGCAAACTTGCGGTCTT
>JBDUDV010000045.1:0-26791 GCA_040002755.1 Acidobacteriota bacterium
ATCCGAAATCCGAAATCCGAAATCCGAAATTGGCTTACCAGTCACTATATTTCTCACCGTTCAGCGCCGTGTCTTTCGACTTCGAGCGAACATCAAAAACGTTTTCGCCGCCCCAGGATCCGCTGTCTGCCGGGTCGTAGCAGGAGCGAAATTCCCAATCAGCCTTGCCGGTCATCGGGTCAACCGGAAGGCCCCGAAGGTAGACTTTCTTCTTGGTTGAAAGTACGGGCGCACCGTTATTCTGATTATTTGTCGGAGCACGAGGAATTACATTTACACCGTCAACGAGCGTTTGCAGTTCCGGCGGATATCGATCCGGATTATCGACGCCGAATATCGTGCAATCCGAGATCACTACTTTGCTGCGGGGATCAATTGCCATAGGTGGCGGAGGTCCCCCGCTTACCGTGCAGTTGATGCCAACCGTATCCCGGTGAAACTCATCGATGGCGCTGCGCACTTGACGCAGAGTATCGCGGAGTTGCTGCTCTCTTTGGCGTTTTACCGAAAGCTTGATGAGCGGCACAATACCCATCGTCAGAATCGACAAAATGGTTACCGTGATCACCAGTTCAATCAGCGTGAAGCCGCGCCGTCCGCCTGTTTCAACACGACCAGCGCGGACCGACTCGGAAAGAATGAGGCGGCGACCGGGAAGCTCAACCGCTCTCACCAGATCGCCGCGCCCTGCCTTGTACCAACGTCGTTCTTGCAGGTAAATCACCTTCCTACTGCTTCACAATTGCGCGAACGGGCGAAAAACCCACTGTCAGGTCACGCGCGTCATTTGCGACCAAATGGGAAGACTCTTTATCGATCGTGAGTCCACCATCGCCGAGTCCGACACCTTCCACGTCGATGTAGAGTAAGGTTCCCGGTCCCGTCATCCCGCGAAGACTGGAAATGGAAATGAGGCAAACGCCTGAGGCGTCAGTCGACTGCGTGAATGTCGCCCCGGCGCCATCCAGCCCAACCGCTCGCACTTTAACGACCTTCGGATCAAACCGCAGCGCGACGATCGCCAACTCCAACGGGACGTCCGACCTCACATCGAGCGCGAACCGGCGCGACTCGCCAACTCGCATGGCCTGTTCAGCCGGACCAAGACTCAGTTGCGCGCTTCGGACCCTGTTATTGATAGGACTGACAACGGACTCAATCGGCTTAGCCGACAGGCTAGTCAAAGTGGCGCGGGCATCGGAAATCAGGTTCGTGTTTACGGCAGCCACTGCCGTTGCCGCGGTGTTGCTTACCAGCGACTTAGGCGCGGGCACGAATGCCGGCATTTCTTCGGAGGGAATCTGCTGCGCCTTGTTCACCGCAACCTCACCAGCGGATGTTGCCGGCTGCATGCCTGGGCTGGTCGCGGCATTCGTTGCGACGGAGCTATTGGCAACCGGCGTAGTAGCCGTTTGTGCGAGCTGACTTGAAGCAGTTGTCGAACCATTAGCCGGGAAAACACCAGGGCCTAATGGAGACGACGGAGACGGCGCATCCGCTGTCACTTTGGCAGTTGTATTTTTCTGCTGTCTGCGAAACTCGGCTAACTGGTCATCGCGATCCGCCTCGCGCAGCATTGCCTCAAGCGAACCGGTCGTCGGCGACTGCAGGGTTCCACTGGGGCGCATCTCTTCGTCGCGCGGCGTAACTGCTGGGGCCCGCAAGACGCGCGGGGTCACGGCAATGACGATGTCCACGCGGCGTTTGCTGTTAGTGGGCGACGAAAACAAACGCCCAACTATTGGAAGTCCGCTCAGTACCGGTAGTCCTCTGCGGGCAGTTGCTTGAGTGTCCTGCGAAACACTTGCCAACATCATCGTGCGATTATTTTGCACGCGCGCTGTTCCAGTAATGCTTCGTTCAGTGAAAGTAGGAGTTGAGGTTTGCTCGCCCAAAACATCTTTCGACTCAATGCTCATCTTGACTTGGACATCTTGATTGGGAAAAACCTGCGGCGTAAACTTCAAGGTAAGTCCAGTCGGCTCGTAGTTAATCACTGGAAAACCGCCGCTGCCGAAAGGCTGCCCTGGCGTTGGCGACGTATTAGTATTGGTGCCGAACGGGAAAGCCTGCGCGGTTTGCACGGGCACGCGCTGTCCAATGCGGGCGGTTGACTCTTCACCGTTGAAGGCATGGACCTGCGTCGAAGCGATCAACTTCGTAGTGCCCTTGCTTTGAAAAGCCGTGATCACGGATTGCGGAAAGACGAGCGCCGCCGCCCACGCGGTGGGGACGCCGGCAGTAATCGCACTCAAATTCACACCGGGTGCCCGCGGGTTGGTGGTTGCGGCATCGGAAAGAAGGCTAAAGCCAGGACTACCGCCTAAAGAAAACTTGTCTGCCTGCCCGAGCTGATTACCTAATTGCAGAAAGTCACTTTTCGTCACCTCGTAAATGTTCACGTCCATCACGACTTCGGCGCGATCCTTGTCGATGCTCTGAATTAGCTCCCCAATCAAGCGTACGTTTTCGGCGGTGTCGCGAATGGTCAAGCTGTTGGTGTCTTTGTCAGCGACGACGATGGTCTGCGGCCGACCCACCGAAGGCGGAATTGCCTGTCCGACGAGTTGCTTGGCTTTCTCGGGATCACTGTTGGCGAGGAAGAACGTGCGCAAAACGAGTTGCTGATATTGCGGGCGACGCGTTTGGTCGGCGACGAGAATTGTTCGCCGGCTCAACTTTTGGAAAAACAAACTCTCCTGGAGAAAAATGTAGTCGAGGGCCTGCGCGGTAGTGACTTCACGCAAATTGATATCGACGTTGCGCGGCTGCACAAATGACTGACGGTCGAAAATGACATTCAGGTTGAGCTGTTCGGCGAGACTGCGAATGAAAGCCTTCAAATCTCCGCTGTAACCTATTACGCGCATTTCCTGTCGCGGCGGCTCCAGAGCCGCCTCCTGTGCGCTTGTCGGAGTTGAACCCGCGTCAGTGCTCTTCTCAGTTCCGGTGTTGGCGGTGCCTTCCTTCACGCCCTGCAGGCGTAACATGCGTTCCATCTCAGAAACCGCCAACTCGTTGACGGGATCGTAACCGTAAGCCTGGCGAAATGCGTTATAGGCACCGACGAAATCTCTTTGTTCTGCCAGTGATCGACCCTGCTGCATATACGACTGCGAGGCATTGAAACTCGCGCGGCGGAAATGGAGCTGATACTCCAGATTCGAGGGATCGGCAGCGACCGCGAGCGTAAACTCCTGGGCTGCTTTCTCCCATTGCAGGTTCGCCTCCTGGCGCATTCCCTCTTTGAAATGCTGGTCGCCCTTCTTTTTGGCGAAGGCAGTTGCCGGCAAAACCAGCATACAGAAGGTAAGTAGCAACGAAACAAAAACGCGAGTCTCGATCTTTATTCTCATGTCAGTCTCTCGGTGGAGGTCGATAGTCGAAGTAAGCCCAATGAACGTGGTGTAATAATGCCGTTCAGAAGCCTAAGATGCAACTCTTCTCGCTTCATTTGCTTACACGCAATTTAAAAACAACAGTTCCTTAAAACAACGGCAAACATCAGGATTAGCGACCAGCGCTGACTTCCTCAACAAATGTCACCCGGTTAATCTCGTGCAGCGTTGAGACGCCTGTGAAGACTTTCGTCAACGCCGATTCGCGCAAACTCTTCAACCCTTCGGCTTCCGCCGCTCGGCGAACCTCCGAGCCCGGCCGGCGCTCGACAATCATTTCCCGAATATTGTCCGAAAGGTCGAGCAACTCATGAATCGCAGTGCGGCCACGATAGCCGGTGTGGTTGCAGGCGTCGCAGCCGACGTTGAGAAAGAAAGGGGTCTCACCGTGCTCCTCGGGTCTTAATCCTGATTCGATCAACTCCTGTTCTTTCGCGCGGTATTGACGCTTGCAAAACGGGCAAAGCATGCGAATCAAGCGCTGAGCTAAGACACAGTTCAGGCACGAGACAAAGTTGTAAGGCTCGACACCCATGTTAAGAAAACGCCCGATAACGTCGATGACGTTATTTGCGTGAACAGTGGTGAAAACAAGGTGACCGGTCAATGCTGACTGGATGGCGATCTGCGCGGTCTCAGTGTCGCGAATTTCACCGATCATTATCTTGTCGGGGTCGTGGCGCAGGATCGAACGCAAACCGCGATCGAATGTCAGCCCCTTCTTTTCGTTGACGGGAATCTGCGTAATACCGTGCAACTGATACTCAACCGGATCCTCGATGGTAACAATCTTGTCTTCTTCGTTTCTGATTTCGTTGAGCGCGGCATAGAGCGTGGTGGTCTTCCCGGAACCGGTAGGCCCGGTTACCAGGACCATCCCGTATGGCTCGGCAATATAATGACGAAACTTTCTCAGGTCGTCTTCCGCAAAGCCGACCACATCAAGATTCAAGTTCTTGAACTCTTCGTTGATCTGCTCCTTATCGAGAATACGAATGACCGCGTCTTCGCCGTGGATCGTGGGCATAATCGAAACACGAAAATCGACGTTGCGACCTTTGTAGCGAACCCGAAAGCGGCCGTCCTGCGGCACGCGACGCTCGGCGATATCCAGCTCGGACATGACCTTGATGCGCGAGATCAACGTTTGGTGGAAAGCGAGATCAATCGGATCAACTTTGGCGTAGAGCGCGCCGTCAATTCGATACTTGACCTGCACTTCCGTGTCGCGCGTTTCAATGTGAATATCAGACGCGCGCGATTCCATGGCGTTGTAGATGATGGAGTCGACGAGCTTGATAATCGGAGACATCTCGGAGTCGGTCGCCAGCCGATCGAGATCGAGGACCTCTTCTCCGGATTCTGTTTCCCGCACCAAAGAAATACGGAAGCCCGATGCTGCTTCCTGCAAAACACGCTGCGTGGCGTCCCCACGTCGCAGGATCACCTCGATAGCTCCAGCGGTCGCAACGTAAGGAACAATCCGCGACTTCAGAGCGTTCGCGAGTTCATCCAGCTGCTCCAGGTCGGTCGGATCAGCCATCGCGAGGTGCAGTCCCTTTTCATCGCGCTTCAAAGGAAGAAACTGGTGGCGCACCATCAGGTCAACTGGAATTTCGTTGAATAGGGTGTAGTCGACCGGGGATTCCTGATCTTTGGGAAGGAGTTCAACGAAGGTGAGACGATAGCGCCGCGCGAGTTCCTTCGCCGTGCGCACCTCGGGTGGCTCGTGGCTGTCTCCCGCACCCGCGAGTCTCGCGTCTACCGTGAGCGGTGCCGTTGTTCCGGGGTTTTGAGGTAGTTCTTTCATTCTTTTTACTGCTGTCGCCAGCGGGAGTAAGAGTCCTTTTTAGTTTAACGATGTCCGGCGACGCCGGCACCGCCGGAAATTGATTGAATGATCGGGAGGTAGATGGCCAGGAGAATAGTAACGACGATTCCACCCATAACCACCAGAATCGCAGGCTCCAGCGTGGTCGTCAACTGTTCAAGCCGAACTTCCGATTCGGCGTCGTAGAAGACTGCAACCTCGTCAAGCATCTCCCGCAAACTCCCCGAACGCTCGCCAATTCCGATCATGTCAATCGCCAGCAATGGCACCCAGTTGGCTACTTCAAGACTCTCTGTAAACGTACGTCCTTCGCGAATCATCGGCAGAATCGACGAGCTGCGCCGCCGCAACTCGCGGTTTGTAATTGACTCCGCGGCAATCTCCCACGACTCAACGAGCGTAATACCACCGGCAAGCAGAGTCGCCAATGAACGTGTAGCTTGGGCGATCGAAAGTTGAACCACAAGATTGCCGGCGAGGGGAACACGCAAAAGCAGCGCATCAACTTTTAGACGGCCAGACTCGGTTCGTGACCAGAGAAAGAGAGCGATCGAGCCGCCAATAAATAGCGGCCCGAACCAGAGCACGTTGTGCGACAGCCACTTAGAAAGACCGAGCACGATTTGGGTGACAACCGGAAGTTCGGTGCCGAAGCCTGCAAACAGATCCGCCATTCGCGGCACCACATACACCGTCAAAAAAGTCACCATCAAGCCCGACGCGAAGAGCAGGAAGAGGGGATAAGCGAGCGCTCCGCGAATCTTGCGCCGCAAGGCAACGTTGCGTCGCATGTAGGTGACGTAACGAAGCAGAACTTCATCCAGCGCACCCGATCGTTCGCCCGCCAGAATTGAAGCCGTGTAAATTCTTGGGAAGATACCTCCCTGCGACGCAAAAGCCTGGGAAAGCGCTGAGCCCCCACGAATCTGATCCTCAACGTCTCCGAGCACCGCGCGCAAACGTGCCGAGGCCGCGCGTTTACGTAACATCGAGATGGCCTGGAGGATTGGAATGCCGGCGCGCACCAGCGCCGCGAGTTGCTGATTGAAGAGCAGGAAGTCTGAAGCTTTTACTTTTGCCTGGCCGCCCCGACCGCCAAATCGGGTTAGGGCCGCAACACCCGTGGCTTTCGGCGGCGTAACGTTGAAGACGCGGAAGCCTTCACGCTCAAGTCGCGCGCGCGCCTCGTTGACGCCCGGCGCTTCGATCGTGCGCGTGACAACCTCGCCCGCTGGCGTCCCTAGTCGGCAAATAAACTCAGCCATTAGTTAGTGATTCCGACGATTCGAAATAGTGCGAAAGTATAGCATGCAGCCTCGCGCAGCCGTTCGCCGACGCTGCTGGGCCCTTCGTACACGATGAGGCGACTGGAAAGTTCCCGGCGCAGTTGTTCCTGGGGGACCGGCAATGAAGATTGGGGAACACCTACATCACGCTCGATGCAAGTTTTCAGCAAGAGTTGGGATTCCGTGCCTCCAGCTTCACGCTCAACCAGCCTGCGCAGCAGGCGATAGAATCCTAGCCCCTGGCGGAACTTTGCGAGCCTGGGGAAAGCGAGCTGACAAAAATGATTCAGCCTGTGTAGCTGGCGACAGGTGTCTTGGTGGTCAGAATTCTGTCGCCAGCTTCGCAGGCTCGGTTGATTTCCTGCGATGTTTCCCCAGGCTCGCAAAGCCTCGCCAGGGGCTAATACTCTTCCGACTGCTTCGCAGCCTCGTTGAACGCTCCAATCCGCTGTTAGTTCTTACGATCATGCTTTTCGCTTTACCCCGACTCACATCCGTCCTACAATCAAGTGCCCTATTCACAGACTGAATTGGAAGTAGCGCGCGGCGTTTCCCCACGTAAGCGATCCCCAGCTAGAATTACGAAAAATTCAGGTCTTCGGACATCACAGCTTAGGTATCCGGCATCTCTGATTTGCACCCCCATTTCTGGTCTGCAACCATCAGCCGGCACCACTCAGTAACGCTTGCGAGGAACGCGAGGACACATGCACTTACCTCCTGGACGCGCTTTTGCTAACGCCATTCTCTCCTGTCTGGTTGTTCTATTTTTTATTTCCCTTGCTCCAGTTGCGCGAACGCAGGAGAAGACCGCACCAAAACCTGGTGACGCATCGCCTTCCTCCAAACAGGCTGCCGATCCGGTCAATTCCCCGACACCGCCGTCAGAGTCTGCCACGCCTAATCCTCGGAATCCTCTAAATGACATCGGCCAGGGTCTCGGCCAGGGCCCAGTTATCACGAACACTGACCTGATTACGTTTACCGTCACAGTGACGGATACCTACGGCCGCTATGTTTCTGGACTGGGCAAGGGCGCTTTTACTGTATTCGACGAGAAGAAGCCCCAGGAAATAACTTTCTTTAGTGACGACGATGCGCCGGTTTCAGTTGGCGTAATTTTTGACGTCTCCGGATCGATGGGTGGCGACAAGATAAAACGTGCGCGCGACGCGCTGTCGAAGTTTATCCAGACCAGCCATAACATGGACGAGTATTTTCTCATAGCCTTCAATTCCCGAGCGCAACTGTTGCTCGACAAAACTCGCGACGGGAATCAGGTACTCGACAAGCTTTCGTTTGTCCAAACCAGGAACAACACCGCGCTCTACGACGCCTGCTATCTTGGCGTTGAGAAAGTCCAGCGCGGCGCCCATCCCAAACGCGCCCTGCTCTTAATTAGCGACGGTCAGGACAACAATTCCCGTTACACTTTTAATGAACTGCGCCGGCTGCTCAAAGAGTCGGACGTGACGCTTTACGGCATCGGCATTCTCAGCGGCAGCGACGCCGGCAGCTCGATGGGCATGGAAGGCCAGGGCATTCTGGATGAACTGGCGAGCGTCTCCGGCGGGAAGGCGTTCTTTCCCAGAAGCAACGCCGAGATGGATGACATCTTCGAGCAGATCGCGCTCGAGCTGCGTCATCAGTATTCGATTGGTTACAAGCCAGTGAATTTCAGCAACGATGGTCGCTGGCACAAAATCAAGGTGAAGGTAACGCCGCCGCGTGGCTTGCCGCGCCTGTTTGTGCGCTCAAAAGAGGGCTACTACGCCGTCCCCAGCTCGCGCTGATCCCTACGTTGCGGCGGCAACTCATTAACTCTCCTGTACATCTTCATAAAGTCGCTTTTGCCTGATAAGGCGTGATCTGTTTCGCTGCGGAGCCGCGAAGGGTTAAACTTTCATTAAGGGATGAGTTGGATGAGAAACCGGATGGGTAAATCGAAGAGACGACGATGGGGTTTGGCGCTGGCACTCGCCTGCGCCTTGCTCTCCCTGCTGGGTTCAAGCCTGGTCTTTGCGGGCCGGGCGCAGACGAGACCCCGCAACGTAGCCACCGCCACACCTACGCCAACTCCCCTGCCGCGTCCAATTCAAGTCAGTCGGCCGGTAATAGCTACCCCCACCCCCTCACCAACACCAAATCCGACGCCGCGTCCTACGCCTCCCCCAAATGCTGCGCCAACTCCGATTGATCGCATAACTCCAAAGCTGGGCGAGCCGCCACCCCCGCCGGTTCTGAAACCGAAACCAACACCAACGCCGCCGGAAGAGTTCGACGAGAACGAGGTCATCAAGGTAAACACGGAACTGGTGACCCTGAACGTTCGCGTTATTGATCGAAATAATCGTCCCATCGACAACGTACGGCAACAGGATTTTCACGTTTTCGAGGATGGCGTTTCACAGCCCATAGAATCGTTTACGCGTGAAGAAGTTCCGATCAGTTACGGCCTGGCCGTGGACACTTCCGGTTCGTTGCGTCCCCAATTGCAAAACGTAATCGATGCTGCAAAACTGATCATCAACAGCAACAAGCCCGGCGATGAAACATTCATTATCCGCTTCATCGGCTCGGACAACATCGAGTTGCAACGCGAATTTACCGCCGACAAAGAACTACTGAATGAAACGCTGGACGATTTTTTCATCGAGGGCGGCCAGACCGCAATTATCGATGCCGTTTACCTGGCAGCGGAACACGCAGCTGAATACAAGAAAGGCAATGACAGCGATCGCCGAAGACGCGCGCTAATTGTGGTTACCGACGGCGAAGACCGCGGCAGCACCTACAGTCAGCCCCAGCTCTTTTCGAGGCTGCGCGAAGAGGATGTCCAGATTTACGTGATTGGTTTTGTCAAGGAACTCGACAAAGACAGTAGTCTGATTCGCAAGAGTCCGCGCGATAAGGCCGTTGCTCTTATTAACCGGCTCGCCAGTGAAACCGGCGGCCGCGCTTTCTTTCCGGACTCGATATCGGAATTGCCCCAGGTCGCGAACGAAATTGTGCGTGACCTGCGCACCCAATATGTAATTGCCTACAATCCCACCAACAAAGCGCGCGATGGCTCTTTCCGAGCGATCAGGGTCTTAGTCGATGACGGCGCCCACGACAAACACATTGCGCTCACTCGCAACGGACGCGTGGCACCGAAAGGCGAACTGCCGGCTGTGAAGGTTCCCACAACGCGAACTACGACCAAGTCAGGCAACGGTACCAACAAAGCGCCGTAGATTTTTGCTCAGCATCAGCTCAGCAGCCGGGGCTTGGGCAGCTTATTGGCCCTTCCCGGAAGTGGGCATATTCTTGACCAGTTCAACTAACTGCCCAATCTGTGCCTCGCGTCCCTGGCTCTTGCGCATGAGTTCTTCCAACATCAGTTCGCTTTTCAGATTCACCTTGAAGTCCTGCTCAGCGGCGAGGCGATCCTTTTCGGCGGCTCGATTCTGCGACATCATGATGATCGGCGCTTGCAGGGCCGCCGTCATCGAAAGCATCAGATTGAGGAGAATGTAAGGATAAGGATCATACTGGGCGCCGTTTTCTCCGTGACCGTAATGCACCAGGATAAAGGTATTGAATCCCATCCAGGCGACGAGAAAACTCACGTAGATGATGATGAAGGTCCACGAACCACCGAATGAGGCAACGCGATCTGCGATGCGCTCGCCAATCGTTGAGCGTTCCTTCATCTCGAGGTTGATGTTACGCGTGGCGCGTTGGGAAACGAGCATGTTTGTCTGTCTCATGCGCGCGCCGATTTCGCAAATCACATCAATCGCGACGTCAGGGTGCTTCATCAGAAACGCCTGAAAGTCGTCGCTGCTTAACCGGTGCAGAGTGGTTTCCGTGATTGCCGTAGCATTGGTCGAGCGCGGCCCCCGATCCAGCACTGCCAGTTCCCCAAAAAACTCGCCGGGTTTTAGTTCCGCCAGAGTCACCGACTTCACGTCTTCATCCAGGACCCAAATCCGCACTGAGCCTTCTTCTACCACATACAAAGCATCGCCCTTGTCCTGCTCATTGAAAACTATTTCGTTGGGATCGAACTTTACCTGGTCCACTTCCGCGGCCAACTGTTCAAGCTCTTCGGGAGTTAAGCGCTTAAAAAGGGGGATGCGCGAGAGACTGTCAGCTTCATCGCTCGGGATTATGTCAATAGACATAGGGCAAATTCTCCTGTACGGCTACGATTTCTTCAGATTTCTGAGTCTGCATTACTTGGTTATCCTTCTAAGTTCCTCTTCACTAATGCCAAAGGGATCGGTTGGTGGTTCGTCCTTGCTACGGTGGTCAACCAGGGCAATCAATTCCAGCAGCGCGGCGCCGAGTAGATCATCGCTGGAATTGATCTCAATGCACGACGGCGAATCAAATGGCGTCAAGAAGAGATAGCGCGGCTGCTTACTTTCGTTGGGCGTCTCCGCCGGTCCCAAAATGAGCAGATTATTTTTCCAGCGCGCATAGCGGTGAGCGGAACCAAGCTGCCGCTCCCAATTCAGTTCCCCTTTTTCCGTTAGCGAGATTAACTGTTGCAGCAGTTTTGACAGACGTTCGTTGGTAACCTGGTCGCGGGCCATCATGGTCTCCTTATAGAGCTTTGCCGCAGTGCTGGCGTTTGAATTCGCCGAGGTTACCACCTCTGGAAATAAATGGGAATATGGCTCTCGGTTATTGAATAACTGACGGATCAAATTGGCGATTCACCGCTCGTGTTGGCGCTTGTGCTGCTTGTGTTTGAGATTGTGTCGCGCCTCAGCTTCTTCGACTGAATGGCTCTGGGTAAGCTTCACGTCCTGTTTCGCCATCGCCACCAGTTTTTGATAGTGACTGTGCAGCGTCTTGATTTCTGCTTCCGTCAAATCCTCAACGTCGATCAGGCGGTTGCTCGCGCCTTCAAGCGCCGCCACTATTTCGTTCAGCTTTAAGTGGATCGCCAGCGCATCTTTGTTTTGACTACGTTGAATCAGGAAGACCATCAGAAACGTAACGATTGTTGTGCCGGTGTTGATTACCAACTGCCACGTATCTGAAAAACGAAACAGCGGGCCGGTGATAATCCAGATCACAATCACCAGCAAAGCGACAATGAAGGCGGTGGATGTTCCCGTCGCCTCCGTAGCCTTGCGTGAGAGGCGCTCCAGCATCTGACCAAGTGGATTTCTTTTCTTCTTGACCATAGTCCCTCCGTCTCAACATTTGCGTCCAGAACTGTATTGTCAGAGAGAATACACAGATTCAAGAAACGTAACGACTTTTCTATTGACGCGGCGCGGAACATTTGTAAAATGCGGGTTAACTGGTGATGAGTTGCTGGGGTGAGGACAGTGACTCGCTGAGGCTGAATGTCTCACGCCGCCGATTTGAGGCCGGGCTAAAACCCGGCCTCTCGGTTTTTGTAACCAATTCTTTGCCTGCTTGTTTCCGTCAGGCGAGGTGACAGCGACAAGGATACGTCGGATCCCCGAACTCCACTTGCAATGTAGTGTGCTGAATACCGAACTTGTGGTGCAACTCATTTGCGGTCTTGGCGAGCAGCGCATCATCGCAAACTGTTTCTGCCATAACGACGTGAGCAGTTAACGCTGCTTCGGTCGTACTCATACCCCAAACATGAAGGTCATGAACGTCAACACACGTCGGTAAACCGGCAAGATATTCTTTGACGTCGTCCATGTTTATTCCTTCAGGCACGGCATCAAGGGCCAGATTGATCGAGTCGCGAACCAAGCTCCACGTTCCATAAATAATCAGCGTCACAATAATCAAGCTCACCAATGCATCAAGCCGTTGCCAGCCAGTTTGAAGCATTACGACGCCAGTTAAAACGACGCCGAACGAGATGACGGCATCAGCGGCCATGTGTACGAAGGCGCCACGAATGTTCAGGTCGCCTTTGCGCCCAGACATGAACATGAAAGCGGTTCCCGCATTGATGAGAATCCCGATCGCAGCTACCCAAATTACCGTTGTTTCCGCTACCGGACTCGGATGACTGAGACGTCCAATAGCTTCCCAGGCAATGGCACCGACGCTGACGAGCAGCACTGCTGCGTTTATGAGCGCAGCCAGGATTGAGGAACGCCGAAAGCCATACGTTCGTCCCGACGTTGGACGCCGGCGTGCGAGAATCATTGCCCCCCAAGCCAGAACCAAACCGAGTACGTCGCTTAAATTGTGTCCGGCATCGGCGACCAGAGCAAGGGAATGGGACACTCGGCCGTAGACCACCTCGAGGATTACGAACCCTAAGTTGAACGCAACACCGATTGCGAAGGCGCGACCATAGCTTGTGGGTGCGTGATGATGTGCATGTCCCATGAATTCATTGTAACTACGTTCCCACACGCTCAAAAGTCGATCGAGATGCCGAGCACGGCCCCAAAGCGCGGGGCGGCTTCGTGTTTTCCTGCCACAACGCCAAAGTCGATGGTAGCGTTTTTTCGGAACTGGTAATTACCGCCAATTGTGGTCTGAAACAGCGCCGCACCAAGGTCGAAATTCCCGGTGCTCGCCCCGGTCAGCTCAACTCCAAACAAGACCTTCGGGGTAAACTGCTTCACTAGCGAACCTCCTCCGGTGAACACCGTGCCGCGCGTTCTGAACCCTTCGGCTCCGGTCGTTTGATTGCCGGAAAATAGAATGCCGCCGTTGAGTCGGAACGTCGTATTCCTGGTGACCGTCTTCTGCAGAATGCCGTTCATGTAAAAGTCTGTCAGACCTGAACCCAACCCCTTATCAATGTTGCCGGTGGGGAATTCCAGATTTGCCACGATCGTCAGTGCCGGCAATAGCGAGTGCTCGCGTTCCTTCAGGAAGTTGTACTTGACTGAAAAATTTGTGTCGCCAATTCCGCCCGGCCTGAGTGGATCGGTGCCACGCTCGTTGAAGATCGTCAGCAGCGGGGCTTCGACGCCGATTTCAAGATTGTCTAATAGACCGTATTCGAGTTCGAAGCTGGCGGCGTTTTGCTTGGTACTGGGAAGCGAAGCCCGCTGCAGCAGATCGAATTCATCGATAAACCCGAAATGGAAATGGCCTTTGGGCGTTGTGTCTGTATCGTCTGTGACGAAAGGGCTTTGAGCAGCAGCAATCGGCGCAATTACAAACAGCATAGACAAGGCTAGTACTAGTCGGGGGGCTGAGTTTCGCATATTCATTTCTGGTTATCCCGATGTGATTAAGGTCTAGTCATAAATGCAAGTGTCACGTGCCAGGCAAGGCGCGCAAGGTTTCGCTCAAGTGAGAACGATCAGCCAATGAATGTAGCAACGGGCCTTCGAGAGAAAACTCCACAACGCTAACTGAACCTACCGGACAACCAAGGCGATAACGAAACCGGCCGACGTCGATCCCGAGCAGGCTGCAAAGAATTATTCTGATGGTCGCCTTGTGAGAAACGACCAGTACGTTTCCCTCAGTAAACTGACATCTGATTTCATCGATCGTCCGCAAGCTGCGCGTCGCTATCGTGATCGCGAGCTCTCCGCCGGTTGGCGCATGCCAGGCTGGATCGGCAAGCCAACTAACGTAGTCGTCGTGGAAGTCGCGCGCGACACTTTCCCTGTCTTGCCCTTCCCATTTGCCGTAGCCGATCTCGTTTAGATCCGGACGCACCCGGGGTTCGGTTCCCAGGAGGTCGCAGAGCGGCTGAGCCGTGGCGACGCCGCGACGCAAGGTGCTGGAATAAATTGCACGCCAGGATTTCGCGCTGTAAGCCGAAGCAAAAGCGCGCGCCATCTGCGCCCCTTCTGCAGTCAGTTCAGGATCAAGACCAGAACCGCAGAAAACGTCGTCACGGCTAAGTGCGGTTTGTCCGTGTCGAAGGAGATAAAGATTCAGGCTCATCCCGGGCTCTGGTGAAGCGAAAAAGTTCGACCTCAGTTGAATTCGGTTGCGAGCCAAAATGGCGTGGCGCGCGCAGGTTGCACGTGCCGTGACTATCGAGGAGGACTAATGTTAACTCACAAACCGCGCACGCGCTCAAGCGCTCGCCGCCACTCTTTCTGGTTCGTCAATCAGAATCGGGCCATCGAGATTCAGCGCGTCAAGCAGAATCTCCTCATTCTTGTAAACAAATGCGTCGCGCTCGGTAATAAATTCCTGAAGCAGTTCTTTTCTCGCTGCTTCGATGTCTGCAGCTATCCAGGTGTTTTCGCGATTGTCGGAGTAAACGTAGGAAAGATCCTCGACAACGTGTAGTAAAAGGTTGTTCCCCTTCCTGGTAATTCGGCGCAGCGTTTTAATGTACTTCGCCATTCCCGGTAGCTCAGGGAACAGCCGTTGCATCACGGCTACCTCATGCCAGGCACAACCGAGCTGTAGGGTGACGGCTTCCAGACTATGAATCCAGCCGTTGAGACTGATGACGTCCGTTAGTCCGTCATAAAATGCCGATAGTTGGGGATCGAGAAAATCGTAACTGGGATTGCACACGTCTCCGCGGAGCCGACCGCTGCGCTCAAGTTCTTCTTTGATGGGCGTGCCATCGTACGGCAGCATGCGGCAAAACGTTACTGGCAAGCAGCCATCCCTGAGAATCGTCCGCAGGAAACTCAGATTCTCCCGGACCGACTCAAACGTGCTGGAAGGATCCAGCAGCATGAAGCCATACTCCCACATCAGTCCAATACTCTTGAGAATGTTCACAGCCCGCAGATTCTGCTCGACAGTCATCTGCTTATGAAGTGTTTCGAGTCCCTGCTCGCTCCCTGACTCCAGTCCCATGTAAACAAGATAGAGTCCGGCATCGCGCATCCGAATGAAAAGCTCGCGGTCGACCGCGTCAGCGCGGCAGTTCATCTTCCAAATAACTTTTTCGGGCAAGCCGCTGCGGTGAAGCTCATCGACAAATTCATTCGCCCAACGCCGCCAGGTAGTGCCGAAGAGAGGAAAGTCGTCATCTTGAAACAGAAAGATCCTGACGCCTTGCTCTTGGTGGAGCTGGCGCATTTCGCGCACCACTTCGGCCGGTTTGCGCGTGCGCACGATGCGCCCGGGAGCAGCGCGATAAAAAGTATGTATTGAACAAAACGAACAGGTGCGGGCGCACCCGCGACTGGCCAGTATCGGCATGATGCCTCGCCCCAAAACAGTTCCCGGCGCGTAGTTCCGTTCCGGATAAGGCAATTGGTCGAGATCTTCCACAAGCGCACGCGCCGGTGTGGCAATCACTTCCTCCCCCTCCCGAAAGGCTATTCCGTGAATGCCGCGCCAATCCTGACCCAGACTCACAGCATCAACCAACTCGACCAGCGTGATTTCGCCTTCAAAGCGGACCACACTGTCGAGTTCAGGCACCAGCTCGAGGGTCTTTTCATAACTCAGGCTCGGGAAATGACCACCCATCGTGAAATGACAGTCGATACCGTTGGCCCGCAAGAGGTAGAGCAACACTTCGTAGCTGTCGATAAAGAACTGGAAGATTAGCGAGAACCCTATCAAAACGGGTTTGAGTTCTCGCGCAGTTTGTAGAATTTTTTCCGGATCTTGTTCGATGTCAACCGTGTGGACGGTATAGCCGTATTGGCGCAAGACGGAAGAGAGATAACCCAGGCCGAGGTTCCCCTGATTCTGAAAGCCAACGAGCATTACCGGCCGCGACGTATCGCGTTCACGATCAGCCGCAACGGGGCCCTGAAAAATGCTTAGCGGGATCGGTTGGCGCATTTAACCCTCCCATGCCAGCGCGCCCTGAGCAACCGGTTCCGTTGGCGCGGAGCCGATCACTGAGGCGCCAGAAATTAAATAAAAGCTGCTCAGGTTTAGCGTTGACCCGATTTGATGATCGCGCCCACCTTGACCCCAAATTCTTTCTTCAGGGCGTCGAGTCTTTGAATCGCAGTCCGGTCCAGGACCTTTCGCAGATCGGGCATCGGGTCTTTGATCCAGTCAATTCTGAACCTGAGGGCTGACGCGGTGACTTTCGTGGATTTCTTGGCGGATTTCTTCGCGGATTTCTTCGTTGCCATGTGGATCTCCTTTGGATGTGACGAAAGAGTTGGCGAGCCCGCTTCCCACTACGGAGTTAAACGGTCTCAATCACCAAATAAGAATGAAGTCCCAACGCTTGAAAAATACACACTCAGTGAAAACTCTGTCAACAAAAATCTTGAGTGCTAATTCGAGGCACGAAAACGATCTTGTTAAGCAAAGCGGCAACGCCTTCGATAGGGTCGAAGGCGACATCCGTTTTGTCACGACCAAACCAACTCAGCAAGCGAAGGGTTTAGGTCCAAAGGGGGGTGCCGCTGATTGAGGGGCAACTCTGCTTGAAAACAGCAGTTGACTACTTAGCGCGAACTGAGCCGCTAATCTTCTTCTTGGTTGTTTCACCCGTATGCAGAACCGGCAACCCCACGTCGACATCGTTGTGCGGCTGCGGAATCACATGGGTAGCAACCACCTGGCCAACCTTTCTGCCGGCCGCAGCTCCTACATCGACAGCAGCACGCACCGCAGCGACATCGCCTCTGACGATCGCTGTGACTAAACCTGCATCAATCTTTTCCCAGCCGACGAGACGAACGTTCGCAGCTTTGACCATCGCGTCAGCCGCCTCGATCATCGCCACCAAGCCCATGCATTCAACCATGCCCAGTGCTTCTGCCATTTTCTCTTCGCCGCTCCTTATGCTGCCGTTGAGCAGGTAAAACTTAAGCCTTAGCCCGCATTTTGTCCAGAACTGTTCTGCAGTAATGTATCGAGAAAACCAGGCTCGGTATCACAAGATGATCTGGGCCAATCATTTCCGTGGGCCGAATACATCTTGTCGAAACGCCGGCCACGCATCGTAAAGATAAATTGCAAATGGGATCCACCAAATGAGATCGTTTGTAAGGGACAACACGATCGTCGACCGCGGCCAAGTGCCACTCCAAATCAACTGCGAGAGTCCGATCGGTCCGAGCATTTTTCCCGTCAACCCAACCGCTGCCAGCAGCCAGCCGCGCTCGGGAACCCGCGCGACTTCAAAGTAAATTATTCCGTAGAGTCCCACGACCATGCCGAGGCACGCGAAAATTTGCGGATGGTTTTGCAGCGGCAAGCCGGAGTAACGAAACAGCCACTGCGGATCCCAAACTGAATAGATACCCCACGCAATGTTGTAAATGCCGGCGGCGCAAAAAACGAAGCGATGGAATCTTCGCCGCCGCAGTCCGACAAACCCGAGTTTGCCGTTAATGTCCGCCATTAGCTTTCCTGCGAAGCTCCGCCTCTTCCTTGAGCGCGTCTTCGATCGCATCCTCGAATTGCTGCGGAGTGTTTACGGGATTGAAACCAATGAAGCGTTTCACGATCCGGCCACTGGGCGAGATGACGAATGTCTGCGGAATTGCATCACGACCCTGCATAAGAGTTTTGGTCACGTCTGTCGTCGCCCAACCAATCTTGTATTGAGTGCGATAGTTACGAACAAACTCGCGCACCGTATCCACAGAGTCTTTCGGGTCTTCCGTAGATAAACCGACAATCCTCACCCCGAGCGACCAAAAATGACTCTGTAATTTGATCAGTGCGGGCACTTCCAGTCGACAGGGACCCGCCCACGTCGCCCAGAGATTAATCACCAGGACTTTTCCTGAGTAGTCTGAGAGCCGGAACAATGGGCCACGCGCTGACTTGAGTTCCACATTCAAAACACTCGCCGGCATAAGAGTCATTGGCGGACGTACACCTTCCGGCGAGGCGGACGCAGCGGCTCGCTGAGCCGAACTTGAAGAACAAAAGGCCGCCAGCACGACTAGAGCAAAAACAGCTGAAATTATTGGCAGGACTCGCATGGCTTGACGTGGCGAAGGCAATTTGTGGCCGCCGCGGGTTAGTTAATCAGACGATTGTAAACCCGTTTGAGGTCGGGCGCGTCTGACGGAACAAAAACGGCGTTGGATGGGCCGGAGCGAAAAATGGTGTGGCTTGTTTGGGTCAAAGTCTTGCCATCCTCAGATAGCTTCCACTCATCCATGATCTCAAATTCCAGCGGGTGACCCGCCACGGAATCGCGAACGATTGAGCTAGTCACGAGTTTCTTGCCGCTCCAGCGAGTTTTTGATTTGGTCGTCTGTTTTTCAAGATCGCGAGCAGGCACGGACGCTTGGGTACTCAAAATCATGGTAGCTGGATTCGTCTCACCACGCCCGTCGCTGTAGTAGAAGGTCTCTCGCTCGACAATCTGGCCGTTATGGTCATAAAGCCGCGTGATTCTTAGCTCCGGATCGCGGTGAGTGATCTTTAGTGGAAGATCTGCTTGTGAGTTTGGTTTTGAAGGTCCACCAACATTGCTCCGCTTGCGATCCAATAGCCAACTGCCGGTTAGATTCGGCTTATTTATGACTTTATTGTTCTTCTCCGCTTGCGCCGACGCTGTCAGCGCGGAGGCTATAATCAACCAGCCGATGATCAAATACTTTCTCATGAAAACCTTTATCAACGCGGGCTAATTTCGCAGTGAATGGATCGGCGCGGGAATGCGGCCGCCGCGGTGGATAAAGCCGGCTGACGAAAACGCGTTCACCGCCATGATCGGCGCGCTGCCAAGCAGGCCGCCAAACTCAACCAGCTCGCCAACCTTCCGACCCGGCACCGGAATGATCCTGACAGCGGTCGTTTTGTTATTCATCACGCCGATCGCCATTTCGTCGGCAATTATTGCGGAGATCGTTTCGGCCGAAGTCGAACCAGGCACGGCAACCATGTCGATGCCGACGGAACAGACGCTGGTCCACGCTTCTAACTTGTCGAGTGACAAAGCACCGATTTGCGCTGCAGCGATCATGCCGGCATCTTCGGAAACAGGAATGAACGCGCCACTCATCCCGCCGACCGATCCGCTGGCCATCGCGCCGCCCTTTTTCACGGCGTCGGTTAGCAAAGCGAGCGCGGCAGTTGTGCCGTGCGTTCCCGCCCTTTCAAAACCCATCGCTTCGATAATGTTTGCAACCGAATCGCCCGGCACGGGAGTCGGCGCGAGCGACAGATCAATAATTCCAAATGGAATTCCCAGGCGGCGCGCGGCTTCCCTTCCCACCAGTTCGCCGGCGCGCGAAAGTTTGAACGAAAGCTTTTTAATGATTTCAGCCAGCTCTTGCAACGGCAGATCGGGAGCGGCATGTCTGATCGCGTAGTGAACAACGCCGGGCCCGGACACGCCCACATTGATGACAGCTTCTGGTTCGCCGACTCCATGATAAGCGCCGGCCATGAACGGATTGTCTTCAACCGAGTTTGCAAAACAAACAAACTTCGCGCACGCGATCCCGCCTTCGTTGCTGGTGCGCTCGGCGGCTTCCTTGATGATGATCCCCACCTGCCGCACGGCGTCCATGTTAATCCCAGCACGCGTGGTCGCGACGTTGACCGAGGAACACAGTCTTTTCGTTGTCGACAGTGCCTCCGGAATGGAATTGAGAAACTCGCGCTCGGAATCGGTAGCGCCCTTGTGGACCAGCGCCGAATAGCCACCGATGAAATCAACGCCTACTGCCGCGGCGACCTCGTCAATCGCCCGCGCCAGATCAATCGGATCGCCGGCGGCGCTTTCCGTGATCATCGACACCGGGGTGATCGCTATTCGCTTGTTCGCGATTCGAATTCCGAATTCGTCACCTATAGCATCCACCGTCTTAACCAGACCATCTGCGTAGCGGTGAATTTTTTCCGCCACGCGTTCGGCGGTGCGCGCGATGGTTTCGGCCGCGCAGTCACGCAAACTCAGTCCCAGCGTCACGGTGCGAACGTCGAGGTGCTCCATTTCCGTCATCGCGACGGTTTGGAGGATTTCGGCTTGCGAGTATTCCATTTGTTCGAGTTTCAAGTTTCAAGTTTCAAGTTCTTGCGATTGGTTTTATCTTGAAACTTGAAACTTGGAACTTTTACGTAATCAGCTTATTTAACATGAAAATGACGAGAAAGAGCACGAACACAATTGCCGTCACCAACACAAAGCGCAGTCCGGGATCGTCTCCCGCTTCATCCAGGACCACGTGGGACATCTGCCGCACTTTTTTCACCCGATGAATTACGTCTCCCTCAACATCGCGAGCGAGCGTGGTTGCTCGTTGCAGCTTTGCGCCAACCGCGCCACGCATTCCAGGACCAGCCGGAGGTTGGGGTGTTTCTTCGGGCCGCTCAATCGCGACTGTATCACTCATTGACTGCGCATCGGCCGGTACTTTGGAGGCATCCTCAGATTTTTCGGAAGGAATGGTCGCCGCCATGAGCCACTGCGGTGTGCCAACCTCGGCGCCCTGAAGCGGAGCGGTATTTTTGGAAGTGGTTTCTGTCTCCGCGGCCGCACGCGGTTGCGGCTGCGCGTTGCCACATTGCGGGCAGAAGAGGGCTACCTCGCGAATTGATGCGCCGCAGGTGGGACAGCGTCGAGCAATTTGTGGTTCCATGTTAGTGACTAGTAAATCGTGAATCGTTAATAGTGAATCGTTAATAGTGACCGCAGTTCTTGTTTGCGGAGTTGCCAGAGACTTTTTTAATGAAACTCAAGCCGGAATCCGGACATCGTCCACTTACTATTCACGATTTACTATTCACTAAATTCGATGCATCGCGTTAAAGAGATCTTCACGCTGCGCATAAATACGAACGCCCAGTTTTTCACCTTCGCTCCGCAGTCGCTCTTTCAATTCACTCGCGCTATCGCGCGCTTGCGAAGTATTGGCGATGACTATCATTGCAAATTTACCCTGTACGACTGTCTGATTGATATCCGCAATACTGACGCTGGCTTCTGCCAGTATCTTAGCGACTCCCGCCACGATGCCGGGATGGTCTACACCAAATACCGAAATGATCATTCGGTCCGCAGCACCTTCCGCCGGTGTGGAGACAGTACCGCTCGTAGGAAAGGATTGCGAAGCGGAATACGACGATCCGTTCGCGTGGAGAAAAGGTTCAACTTCGCGATAGACTTCCGTCACCAGTTGTTCGACGGTCTGTTCGTCCGTCGCTGAGCCAAGTCGTCCGTAAACGGCCTTCGTTAAGCGGTAAATCAGATCTTCGTTGGGCATAAACAAAATCGACCGGAGACGGACGACTGAAGACCGCTACTTTCGCGACCGTCATCGGTTATCGGTCATCCGTCACCGGTCACCTTCCGTTTTCGCGCGCGAGTTGACGCGCTGCCTCGCGCATTTCTTCCGAAACCGTATCGGTAATGTCGACCCGATCGACAATCCCAACGACTGCGGCTTCGATAGCCATTTCCTGATTACCCATCGCCGTGCGCGCCGCCTTGCCGAACGCACAAATCACCATCTCGCCAGTCCCGGCGCCCAGCCGGTCAGCGACGATAACGATGTTACGCGTTGGCTCTTTTTCCAAATCGTAGGGGTGTACTACCAGAAAGCGAACGCTTTCAAGGTCAGGGGACTTCTTGGTAGACCAAACTGTGCCGACGACTCTTCCTAAGAACATAATTAGTAAATAGTGAATCGTAAATCGTAAATTGTTAAAGCTGTTCCACAGTCGGACTCGAGTTATCACACACAGCTATTCCCTATTTAACCATTTACGATTTACTACCCCTTAGCAAACACTTCGCCGGGGTCACCGATGTCGCGAGCCGCCGGGGTGATAATCGTTTTCGCGTTGATGTAGATCTTTTCGCCTTTTTGAATCGCACGTTTGACGTCGTCTTCACTGACGAAGTCTACCGTCTTCGATCCATTGCTGGACGTCGCACTACTAGAACCAGCACGCGCCGAAGCTGTTCGCCCGCCATATGCCGGCTGACCAGCACTATCGGCCCGGCTATGTCCTGGTCCGGAATACATGCTTCCCGCTTCCGGCGGTTCACTTGCTGCACGGTCCGTTTGCGGACGCGTTTCTCTTGCTTCTGGCGCCTGCGGCTCGGGTTGTCGCCCGGCCAGGAACCTATCAACTATCGCGGCGATGTCTTCACGATTGATCTTGCCCACGTTTGCACCGGCTACCTGAGGTTGAGCCGGCGCATTCGATGACGCATAGGCCGGCGCCGGCGCTGGAGTCGCAGCCGTGGAAGCGGCAACGGCCGGCCGTTTACTTTTCACCGGTCGAACTTCAAAGGCCACTCGCTTGATATCAAGCAAGTGAAGCGGCGACACGTTATCTGATGTTACGTTGCCGCCCCACGAGCCGCAGCCCAGTGTCATTGACGGCGGCAGCGCTGTAGAGAGACCAATGGCCCCGTGAGTTGTAGGTGTGTTGACTGTAATGCGTGATGCCGGCATCTCGCTCCCGAAGCGCACCGCGGCTTCGCGCGAACGAGTATGGACCCCCGCAGTGTGCCCCATGCCGCCATAGCGCAGAATCTCATAGCAACGCTCCGCGCCGCGCGATATGCCATCCGCCACATAGAAGGCGAGGATGGGTGACAGCTTTTCCATCGAAAGCGGAAACTCACGTCCGACTCCGCCCACATCCGCCAGCAGACAACGGGTACCTGCCGGAACGTTCAGCCCGGCCAACTTGGCAATCACTTCAACCGACTTTCCTACAATCGCGGGGTTTAGAGAACGTTGTGGAGTTGCTACTACTTTCCCGAGCTGGTCGGCTTCGGCTGCGGAGAGAAAATGCCCGCCCTGCATTTTGAATTGTTCGCGGACGGCTTTTTCCACTGGAGCATCGCAAACTACAGCTTGTTCGGAAGCGCAAATAGTTCCATTGTCGAAAGTCTTACTCGTCAAAATATCCTGAACCGCTTTAGGAACGTCGGCAGTTCGTTCGATGAAAACAGGAACGTTGCCAGGGCCGACTCCAAAAGCAGGTTTGCCGGACGAATAAGCTGCGCGGACCAGGCCGATGCCGCCGGTAGCCAGAATGACGGCGGTCTGCTTGTGCTTCATGAGCGCTTCGGTGCCTTCGATCGTGGCCGTCGTCATGCAGACGACAGCATCGGCCGGTAATCCTTCTTTGATTCCCGCTTCGCGCATCACCCGCACCGTTTCGTTGATACAACGCGCAGCGGAAGGATGGGGCGAAAGCACAATAGCGTTTCTTGATTTAATTGCGATCAGGACTTTGAAGATCGCCGTGGAAGTCGGATTGGTGGAAGGGATGATGCCGGCCACAACGCCGCGCGGACTCGCAATTTCTACAACATCTTTTGATTCGGAAACGACGCCGACTGTGCGCAGGCCACGAAAGTAGTTCCAAACATCTTCAGCCGCAAAGCGGTTCTTCTCTCGCTTATCGTCCGGGACACCGAAGCCCGTTTCCTCAACCGCCAGCGCGCCGAGTCGAGCTGCTTCGCGAAGAGCAGCCCGCGACATTGTCTCGCAAATTCGATCGATCTTTGCCTGGTCAAATTTGACGATCTCAGCCTGCGCCCGGTACGCGCCCTCAACCAGATCGCGCGCCTGCTGTACTGAGATCAGGTCCTTGTCTGCGGACATCGTAAAACCTCCGAGCCAGTGGTCAGTGGTCCGTTAACAGAAACACTACTGGCCACTGATCGCTGAACCCTGTTCCCTATCGCGCTTTTTCCTTGCTTCCTTCTCGCGCGCCCTGAAGCGAGCGTCCCTGATCACCTTCTCCCAACTGTCCTCGTGCGCCGCCGCCAAGGGCCCGCTCATCCGGACTCAAGCCGGTGCGGCCGTCAACGGGCAAGACCCGTTCAACTTCAGCGTGCGGACGAGGAATCACGTGAACACTGATCAGTTCGCCGACTCTCCGCGCGGCCGCTGCTCCGGCATCAGTCGCAGCCTTAACCGCGCCCACGTCCCCGCGAACAAAAATCGTCACGTAACCAGCGCCGATATACTCTTTCCCGATGAGTTGAACGTTCGCAGCTTTGACCATCGCATCTGCGGCTTCGACGGCTCCGACAAAGCCTTTGGTCTCCACCATTCCGAGTGCTTCTAAAGGCATCTCATGTAACCTCACTTTTATTGTTGTAGAAATTAAAGTCGACGTTAGATCGCAGCCGCAAACCTATCACCGCGCGCGCGAAGAATCAAGAGACGCTAATCTATTGGCCGCTAAACTTCAGGTCGTCGAGCCGCCAAACGCCAGGCTCGCCAAATCAGGAAGTTGAAACCAAGAGGAGCCGCTTTGTGATTGCCGATTTGCTTCGCGCGCCTCGCGCTCTGGCGGTTTCAGAATTCAAGAGTTTGACAGCGTTTAGCAACGCAAGATATATTCGGCCAAACAATTAGGGCTTTGACAGTGCGGGCTAACGGCCTCCGATTCCAGCAAATTAAGTTTCAGTCTACTTTCAACTGGTATCAACGAGGCTTCCACCGAAGCAATAGGCAGAAGGCTGAAGCGAATGGTGATGGAAGCGACTATCGGTGAACAGTTGCGACTCGCACGAGAGGGACGCGGCATTCCGCTACGCGAGATTTCTGATCAGACGCGAATCTCGATGCACTACCTGGAAGCGATCGAATCGAATGACTACAAACGCTTGCCGGGTGGGATTTTCAATCGCAGCTTTGTGAAAGCGTATGCCCGTTACGTCGGTTATGACGAGAAGCAGGCGATCGAGGGCTATACGCGCTACATGCGTGATTCGGGCGAGTCCGGCGAGGAAGTAGCTACCACGCCCTATCACTCCAAGGTTTATACCGATGCACCTGCGACGCGATCACCGGTATTGACTGTCGTGCTTGCGATCGTGATTTTGGCAATATTAACCGCGGTGACACTAAGCGTTGTCCACTGGGTGCAGCGCCGGTCAGCGAACTTACAACCTGAAGCACCAATTACCGCCAGTGTCGCTGGCGGTTTGGATATTCGGAAAACCGATTACGAACAGTTCCTGCAATAATTATTTGCCGAAAGAGTTTGCGCCCAAGGGCTCGGCAGATAAGCGTGCGCGCGCTCGTCAAAAGTATCGCCACAAGCTCGTCAACAATCGAAACCCCGAACTGCCCGCCGCGAATGGCGGGCAGTTTGTTTTATGCAATTAGGTTCCCGTCCAATTTTAAGGAGTTAATAACGTCGTATGATTTCAGCAGACATACCGGAAGGTCTAACTTTCGATGACGTGCTTTTGATCCCGGCTCGCTCTGACGTCTTGCCACATGAGACCGACACGTCGACGCAGTTCACCCGAAACATTCGGCTTCATATTCCACTCTGCTCCTCCGCAATGGACACTGTGACTGAAGCGGCGCTGGCGATCGCGATCGCGCAACAGGGTGGCATCGGCGTCATACACAAGAATCTGAGTATCGAGCGGCAGGCCGAAGAAGTGGACAAGGTTAAGCGCTCGGAGTCAGGAATGATTGTTGATCCGATCACGATTCTGCCGACCAGACCAGTGCGCGAAGCGCTGCAGATAATGGAGCGGTTTCACATCAGCGGCGTGCCGGTAGTGGATGAGGACGGTCACCTCGTCGGCATTATTACCAATCGCGACCTGCGGTTTGAGACGCGCTTCGACATTCCCGTGTCGGAAGTGATGACGAAGCAGCCGCTGGTCACGGTGCCGGTCGGCACTACGCTCGAGCAAGCCAAAGCGGTGCTGCAGAAGCATCGCATCGAGAAACTGCTCGTTGTCGATGACGACAAGCGCATCAAGGGTCTAATCACCGTCAAAGATATTCAGAAAGCGATCAAATACCCGACGGCAGCCAAGGATGATTTGGGACGCCTGCGTGTAGCCGCGGCCATTGGAGCAACCGGTGATTTTCGTGAACGCGCCGACGAATTGGTCAAAGCGCGCGTCGACTGCTTAGTGATCGACACTGCACACGGACATTCGTTGCGAGTAATCGAAGCGGTGCGCGAGATGAAGCAAAGACATCCCGACACGGATCTGATCGCCGGCAACGTCGGCACAACTGACGGTTCGCAGGAGTTGATTGACGCCGGAGTTGACGCAATCAAAGTTGGCATCGGGCCTGGTTCGATCTGCACTACGCGTGTCGTTACCGGCGCCGGCGTACCGCAAATTACCGCAATTCAGTCCTGCGTCAAAGCAGCGCGCGCGGGTGGCGTGCCGCTGATCTCCGATGGCGGTGTGAAGTTTTCCGGCGACGTCGCCAAGGCAATTGCGGCGGGCGCCGACGTGGTGATGATTGGATCGCTGTTCGCCGGCACCGAAGAGGCGCCGGGAGAAGTAATTCTATTCCAGGGTCGTTCGTTCAAGACGTATCGCGGCATGGGTTCGCTGGGCGCGATGCGCGAGGGCTCGCGCGATCGCTACGCGCAGGAGACGACTGACCTTGATTCGAAACTGGTTCCTGAGGGCATCGAAGGGCGCGTCGCGTACAAGGGCACGATCGCGGAGATGACGACGCAACTCGTCGGCGGCCTGCGTTCCGGCATGGGCTACA
>JBDUDV010000046.1:0-25798 GCA_040002755.1 Acidobacteriota bacterium
GCGCCCCAGAAATTTCCATAGAAGCGACGGCGCATTTGTGACGCGCGCCGCAGTTCAACGCCAAAGTCTTCGCGCCACCGTTGTTCATACTCCTGCGGTCGACCTTCAAGGAAAGCATTGGCGAAGAGTTCGGCTGAACGCAGCGCGTAATAAATCCCCTCGCCGGTCACCGGATCGGCAAAACCTGCAGCGTCACCCAGCAGCGCCCAACCCTCGCCACAGGCTCGTCGCTTGTCCCAGGTTTTGTCCGCAAGACCCGGTATGCGCGCTGCGTAGCGCTCCGCAGTTGCTCGCAAATTCTTCTCGACGGCAACGTCTGCGGGCGCTTCAGATCTTTTCCAGATGTTTGACTTGCGGCCGCCGCGTTGCCGGTAGTAACCGAACATGAATTGCCATAGCAGCGCGTCGAGCGCTTTGTGTTCAAACGCGTCCTGCGTAGTGGCGATACCAAACGAGATGTGATCCAAACGCGGAAAGGCCCACGCGTAACCAACCCAGCCGGGCAAAAACGCAATCACCGTCGGCACCCTTCCCTGCTTCGGCAGCGGCGCCCGATAGCCGAAGGCGACTTCCATGTCGGAAGCTGGCAACGGCCCGGCGAGTTTCTTCGCGATCCCGCTGTTGGCGCCGTCAGCGCCGACTAACATTCTTCCTGACCATTGGCTGTTCGCGTCGCGTAGTGTCCAGCCGTCTTCAGTTCTGGTCACGCCGCGAGCGCTGATTTTTGCAGCGACGACTTTCGCACCGGCGCCCCGCGCACGTTCGCGCAGATAGGAATCAAAAGCCACGCGCGAATAGATTGCGAACGGTTCGTCGAGCTCCATGTGCAGATGCTTGCCGGAGGGCGAATACATTTCCAACTCATCGACCGTGCGACCGACCGCACCCAGCAAATGCGGCCAGGCCTTCAATGCTTTTGCGGTGACGCCGCCGCCGCAAGCCTTCGGCTCGCCTTCCGGACGGCCGTCAAACAGCGCAACTTTAACACCAGCCGCAGCCAGTCGCTCGGCCGCGAATGAGCCGGCAGGACCAGCGCCAACAATCAGAACGTCAAACAAAACAGTGATCATTTTAATTGCCTGCATCATAGTTGTCTTCTCATTGGAAGAGCAATTGATGTGATAAAATTTGGCCGTTCCCTGATAGTAAGTTCGCGATCAAGCGTTGATAGACTGCTCGGAATTCCCGGTGCGCCGATTCGCGACCAGCGCTACCAGTTGGTCTTTCATCGCTGCCGGAGGAATTCTCCTTGGCCAACGCCTCAGCAGATAGCGCAATAGTTTTCAGCGGCTTCGCTCCACACCCGCCCATAATGATTCCCGAAGTGGGTGGTGAAGCTGTGGTGGCGGTGCAGGGATCAATTGCCGCGATGGCCGAACTGTCGCGACGCATCATCGCGAGCGGCGCCGAAACCGTAGTGCTCATCTCGCCGCATGCTCCACTCGATGCGCGGGCCTTTGTCGCTTATCACTCACCTAAACTCTCCGGAGATTTTGCAAACTTTCGGGCACCCGATGCGCGCGTCGAGTTTCCTTTTGACGAGGAGATGCTCGAGGCCATGATCAGAGTCGCCGCGGAACAAAACTTCAAAGTGGCGAAATTGCCAAACTATCCGCTGGATCACGGTTGTGCCGTACCGCTTTACTTCCTCGACCGCAACGGCTGGCGCGGGCGTGTAGTTGCGCTTGGCTACAGCTTTCTTAGCGATGAAGATCATCTGAAGTTTGGCGACTGCATCAGATCCGCAGCTGATGCGGTTGGGCGACCGGTGGCGTTTATCGCCAGTGGTGATTTGAGTCACCGGCTGAAACTGGAAGCGCCGGCCGGTTACAACCCTATCGCACATAGTTTTGATGAAGAGATTGTAGACGCGATTCACGAAAACTCACCTGACAGAATCGTGGACATCGATCAGGACTTGCGGCGTTTGGCGGGCGAGTGTGGCTATCGCTCAATGCTTGTCGCCCTGGGAACAATTCGCAAACTACCGCTGGCTTGTGAAGTGCTGAATTATGAAGCGCCGTTTGGCGTGGGCTATCTGGTGGCCCAACTAGCTAACGCAACGGTGTATAGACACGAACGAGTGGATCGTCAATCATCCGCTCCTAGTTTTCAAAAAGATGTGGACCTGGCCACTGAATTGCCCGCGCTCGCTCGCCGGGCTGTAGAAACTTTCGTGCTTACCGGGAAACAGATCATCTCACCCGCGGACGCGTCGCCGCTGCTTTCGGCGCGCGCAGCCTGTTTCGTTTCGCTCAAGACCGAAGCCGGCGACCTGCGCGGGTGTGTCGGGACAATTGAGCCCACGAAACAAGACCTGGCTGAAGAGTTGATAGCTAACGCAATTAACGCGGCCAGCCACGATCCGCGGTTCGATCCAGTCGCTCGGTGCGAACTTACACACTTGCGCTATTCGGTGGATATACTGTCAGTGCCCGAGCCGACCGAATTTGCGGATCTCAATCCGAAAGTCTACGGGGTAATCGTGGAAGATGAATCAGGGACTCGGCGCGGGCTGTTATTGCCGGACATCACCGGTGTGGATTCCGCTGAACAACAAGTGGAGATCGCGGCCCGCAAAGCCGGCATCTTGCCGGGAACCTCTCTAAGGCTTTTGCGCTTTCGTGTGGATCGTTATCGGGATGAAAAGTAGGACAGGCATTTCTGACTGTCCTTATTGGCAAACATCCGTGGCGGAATTAGAAGTCTGGCAGACAAGATTGTCTGTTCCGTATCAGACATCCAGGTTCCTGACGTCGAGCGCGTTATCTTCGATGAATTTGCGGCGGGGTTCTACGGCGTCGCCCATCAACACTGTAAAGATCTCGCCGGTTTCCACTGCATCTTCGACCCTGACCTGCAACAGAGTTCTTTTCTCCGGGTTCATCGTTGTTTCCCAGAGTTGCTCCGGATTCATCTCGCCGAGACCTTTGTAGCGCTGAATAGAGAGATCCTTCTTCGCTGCTGCTAGCACTTTTTCGAGTAGTTCCTCGCGCGTCGCAATCTCTTCGCTGGTGCCATTGGTGCCGGTGATGAAAGGCGGCGCGAGTTTGTCTTCAAGCCCCATGTAGAGTTCGATCGCTTTTTGGAACTCCACAAAGCTCGCGAAGTTCCAGTCGACGTTGGTACTCAACCCTGACGTAGTGGTTGTTTCAATTGTCCATAGGCCGTGCTCTTCATCGGTGGACAGTTCCGTTTTGAACCCTGCCTTCGCGAGCACGCCTTCGACTTTGGCCATCAAATCGCCGCTCTGAAACACATTGCGCAGCGTCGTACCTTGTTTGCGCAGCACGCCTTTCTTACCGGCAAAAGCTTCCAACAGCGTGTCGAGCAGACGGGCATCACCGCCGAGACGGCGGGCAGCGCGCTCACAGTAACGCTTCAAATCAACCAGACTTTCCAAAGACTGCGCCAACTCTTTGCCTTCAATATCCTGATTCGCCCCGACTGACTTCACGGTCATGTCGGCAGTCGCCATGCGCATTAGGTATCTGACCATCAGGCTCTCGTCTTTGATGTACTCTTCTTTCTTTCCTCGCTTCACTTTGAACAAGGGCGGCTGAGCTATGTATACGTAGCCAAGCTCAATCAACTCGGCCATCTGCCTGTAGAAGAAAGTGAGCAACAACGTTCTGATGTGGGAACCGTCGACATCGGCGTCGGTCATCAGGATGATCTTGTGGTAACGCAACTTGCCGGCGTCGAAATCTTCTTTGCCTATTCCCGTGCCGAGTGCGGTTATTAGCGACTTGATTTCGCTATGGCCCAGCATCTTGTCAAAGCGCGCTTTCTCCACGTTTAGAATCTTGCCTTTGAGCGGGAGTATCGCCTGGTTTTTGCGATCGCGGCCCTGCTTGGCGGAACCGCCGGCCGAGTCGCCCTCAACTATGTAAATCTCCGAGAGGGCCGGATCCTTTTCCTGACAGTCGGCCAGCTTGCCTGGCAACATCGATCCGCTGAGGGCGCCCTTGCGAACTATCTCCCGAGCCTTTCGCGCCGCTTCGCGAGCCCGCGCGGCGTCGACCGACTTACCCACGATCTTGCGCGCGACAGTCGGGTTCTGTTCGAGGTATTCGGTCAACCGTTCATTCAAAAAGGATTCCACCGCGCCCTTAACGTCAGAATTGAGTTTGCCCTTGGTCTGTCCTTCAAACTGTGGCTGCGGCAACTTTACAGAGATGACCGCCACCAAACCTTCGCGCACGTCATCTCCGCTGAGCGAGCTTTTGAAGTTCTTGGCTAAACCGGACGACTGCGCATAG
This sequence comes from Acidobacteriota bacterium, assembly GCA_040002755.1. Taxonomy (GTDB): domain Bacteria; phylum Acidobacteriota; class Blastocatellia; order Pyrinomonadales; family Pyrinomonadaceae; genus PSRF01. Next base: position 4,263 of record JBDUDV010000046.1, read on the forward strand.
GCGTTAATTGTTCTCGTAAACGCGGAGCGAAATCCCGATAGATGGGTTCCGCCGTCTACCGTGTTGATGTTGTTTGCAAATGAATAGACCTTTTCGTCGTACCCGTCGTTGTATTGGATGGCCACTTCAATTGCAAGAGCGTCGCCTTCCTTCTCGAAATAGAGGGGCTTGTCGTGAAGCGTCGTCTTGTTTTTGTTCAGATGCTTAACGAACTCGGCGATCCCGCCTTTGTAGTAAAACTCATGTGTTCGTTCGGGCACCTCACGTTCATCCTTGATGGTGATGCGAATGCCCTTGTTGAGAAAGGCCTTTTCTCTGAGTCGTTCAGAAAGTTTGTCAAAACTAAAAACGGTGTGATCAAAAATCTGGGAGTCAGGCTTAAACGTGATCTTAGTGCCGCGCTTCCGTGTCTTACCAGTTTGCGCCAGTCGTTCTACCGCAATCCCACGAGCATAATCCTGCTCATAAGTCTTTCCGTCGCGCCAGATTTCGAGGTGTAAGGTCTCAGAAAGAAAATTAACGCACGAAACTCCGACACCATGCAGCCCGCCAGAAACTTTGTAGGCATTGGAGTCAAACTTTCCGCCGGCGTGCAACTTTGTCATCACAACTTCCGCTGCCGACTTCCGCTCTTTTTTCATTTCATCGACAGGGATGCCACGCCCGTTATCAATGACGGTGATCGAATCGTCCAGGTGAATCGCTACTTCAACCGTGTCGCAATATCCAGCCAGCGCTTCGTCGATGGAATTGTCCACAACCTCGTAGACCAGGTGGTGAAGGCCGATCTCCCCAGTAGATCCGATATACATCGCCGGCCGCTTGCGCACCGCCTCCCTGCCCTCGAGAACCGCTATGGAGGATGAGTCGTAGGTCTGATGCTTCTTGCTCGTTACTGTTGTTCCTTCTGTCGCCAATACGTTCTCCTTAGCACAACTTGTAAACTAGATATTTTGCCAGGTCTCACTGAACACTCTCTATGGTCGCCGTCGCCGAAAAAGCGCTCCTGTTCACCTCGGCTGATGCGGCGGTACCCTTCACAATCTCGTGGACGTTTGCTCTGGAGAGGAACCCGGCGAGGTGACTTCTCTTCGACGTGGTAATGAATGTCTGGGTGCGGCCTTCAAGATACTCCAAAAGACGTTTTATCCTTTTTTCATCCAACTCTGCGTCGACATCGTCGACGAGAAAAACTGGATAATCATTATGGCTGGAATTATACACCGAAATTGCCGCTAAGTCTAATAGTAACAATGCACTACGCTGCTGGCCGGAACTCCCGTAAACACGCATTTCCCGGTCGGCCAAATGTATGCCTAAGTCGTCCCGGTGCGGCCCCACCAGCGCCCGACCGGCCGACACTTCCGCCGGTAGCCGCAACTCCAATCGTTGCCTCAGAAGGGCTTCGTAATCATCGAGGTCTCCTTTGCCTTCCAACGACGAAACGTAACGAATCTGGAGCTCCGCCGGCTCGAAGAGAGTTCGCTCCAGCGCGGCATTAAGCCGCTCCGTGTAATCAATTCGCGCTTGGTGGATTTCAGCGCCTAAACGCCCCAGTTGTTCGTTCCAGGGTGCGACCAGATTTTCGGTCTCAGCCAATCGCAACTCGCGTTCAGATGCGTCATAAAGGATTCTATTTTTCTGTTTGATTACTTTGTTGTAATCAGAAACGGTTTGCACATAGGCCGGTCGCAGCGAGGCTACTCCGCGATCGATGAAATGTCGGCGCGCTTCCGGCATGCCCCGCACTACTTCCAGTTGATCCGCGGTAAATGCGAACACCTGAAGCAGACCAAGATACCTGGCGAGTTGTTCGCGCTTGCCGTTAACGAAAATCGACTTGGTGTTTTCCCTTAACGATATTCGTAAGTCCCGTTGCAGGTCGTTGCCGGCTGAAACCTGTCCCTCAATGAACCCGTTCTGCTCACCGAATCGGATCGATTCCTGGAGGCGTTGCGTGCGAAATGATTTCGTTCTGGCTAGAGTGTGGATTGCTTCCAGCCAGTTGGTCTTACCCTGGCCGTTGTTGCCGTAAATAACGTTGAGTCCTGGCCCCCAAAGGATCTTGCCGCTTAGATTTCTAAAGTTGTTCGCTTCGAGGGACTGGAGGATCATCGTGAGATTTTAGCATAGGCTTTGCGACGAAAAGGCGTTCTCGGAAGCAACTTCTTCACAAAAAAGAAGCGTTCGTTCTGAACGAGAACGAACGCTTCAACTAGATCATCATCCACCATGGCGTAAGCGGGTTTCATCGCGATCAGAGACGCATGGGCATAACGACGTACTTGTATTCGTAGTCGCCGCCTTCGGCGGGCCGCAGTTGAGCTTGTGAGTTTCCGTCTTTGAACTCGAAAGCTACTGCACCATCGCCAACCACATTCAGGAAGTCCTGGAGATACTGAGCGTTGAAACCAATGTCTACTTCTTCGCCGTTGTACTCTGTTTCAATTGTTTCGCGCGCTTCGCCTTCTTCCGCGTTCTGCGAACTGATGACCAACTGGTTCGGTTCAAGGTGGAAACGAATTGCTCGCGAGCGTTCATCGGCCATCAAAGCGACGCGACGGATAGCAGAATTCAACAATGCGGCGTCAAACTGGATCGATTTGTCGTTGGTTTTCGGCATCACCATGTCGTAGTTAGGAAACTGACCATAGAGCATCCGAGAAATCAACAGTCTCGGGCCGACTTCAAAGAAAATGTGATTGCCGTCCATGCCCAAACTGATATCGCCTTCGTAGCCAGCCGTCAGTTTCGTTAATTCTGCTAAGGTTTTTCGAGGAATTAGGGTGTCGATCGATTCAGAACTGCCGTTCTTGGAGACGCCTTTTCGTTCTACATACGCCAGACGATGACCATCGGTGGTGATCATTTTTGCGCCCGTATCGTCCAGAATAAACTTCGCACCGGAGAGCGTGTAGCGAGACTCTTCCTGGGTGATCGCGAAAATTGTTCTGTCAACAAACACCTTGATAACGCCTGCAGAAATCTTTGTCGGGGCTGACTTGAAAGACGGCACTTCCGGGAAATCGTCTTTCTTGATGCCAACCATTTTGAAGCGCGTCTTATCGCAGGTTACTGTTACCCAATCGTTATCTTCCTTCTTAAACGTTACCGGAGCATCTGGGAGTAGCCTGGCTATTTCAAATAGCTTTCTTGCCTGGACGCAAATTGCTCCAGGCGTGGAAATATCCTCGGCATCCATGTCGCAGCGAATAGTTACATCCAAATCTGTTCCGGTGAAGCGAATCGTTCCTTCACCAACTGACTCGATCAGGATATTGGAAAGCACGGGAATGGTGTTCTTCTTTTCGACTACTCCCTGAACGAATCCAAGTTCCTTCTGGAGGTTTTGTTTGCTCACAATAAATTGCATGTTCGACTCCTTACGCATCGCACCTTCACTTGAAGCCATAAGAATTTCCTTTTTGCTTTCTATTCCTACCTAATACAAACAGTTATTTATTTCTAGCAGTAGTAGTAGGCCCTGTTGATTTGTGGAAAAATCAGGAAACGGCAATCATCATCGTCGTGAACACTGTTAACCGACAAGTGGATTTAGGTCCGGAATTTCACTTCGTCTGTCAAAAACAAATAGCGTCGTGCTCATTCTATTCTTTCACAGCCTCTCTGCCAAACACCTTGTGGAATTCCCTTCGGCTCCAGGATTTTGTTGAGACCTTTACGTCAACGCGCTGCAAGAAACCTTGTGGAAAGCGCTCGATTATTTTTGGAGGCCTGCGGACAAATTGAGTAGCCGCTTCTGGAAAACCGCGTCAGTCGCCGATAGTGATTTGATCTTCTCGCACGAGTGAATGACCGTGGTGTGGTGTTTCCCCCCGAAGGCGCGCCCGATCTCTGGATAACTGTGTTTAGTCAGCTTTTTGCAGAGATACATAGCGATCTGACGAGGAAAAGCGACCTGTCGAGAATTGCTCTTGGAAACCAACTGCTCGAGGGATAGCTTGTAATTTGCTGCTACGACCTTCTGGATTTGTTCGATAGTGATAACGCCAGGCTCCTCTTCGCTGGCAATATTTCTTATTGCGTCCTTCGCGAGATCTTTTGAAACCGGAATGCCACGCAATGACGATATCGCTACGAGCCGGATGAGTGAACCCTCCAACTCCCTGACGTTATTCTTAACACGGCTTGCAATGAACAGGGCCACGTCATCAGGGATTACAAACCCGAGTGCCTCCGCTTTGCGCTTGAGAATGGCAACTTTTGTTTCCAGATCCGGCGGTTCAAGATCGGCGATGAGTCCCCATTCAAACCGGGAGTGCAGCCGTTCCTCCAATGTAGGTATTTCTCGCGGCTGACAATCTGAACTGATCACTATCTGCTTCTGTTGCTCATAGAGTGTATTGAAGGTGTGGAAAAACTCCTCCTGTGTTCGCTCTTTCCCCGCCATGAACTGTATGTCGTCAATAAGTAGAACATCGACCGACCGATACTGTTCTCTAAAACTCTGCGTCTTGTCGTAGCGAATAGAATTGATCAGTTCGTTCATAAAACGCTCGGATGAGAGATAGGAAACCCTGAGGTGTGGGTTTCGTTGCTTTATCGCATGGCCGCACGCGTGCATTAAGTGCGTCTTTCCCAAGCCTACGCCGCCGTATAGGTAGAGCGGGTTGTAAGTCTTCCCGGGAGCCTCTGCGACGGCAAGGGATGCCGCATGGGCAAACTGATTGCAGGAACCCACTACAAAATTATCAAAGGTGTATTTTGAATTGAGAGCGGGATCGACAGCGACCTGTCTGGCGGTTGCTAAAGCCGTCGCCGGACCAGCGAAAGACGTAACCGCATGGGTTGGAGGCTGCGTGACGGATAGAGTGTCTTGAGGACTAGGTGAAATGGGCTGGACGCGCTCGTCTGGCAAAATCCAATCAACCCCGTAGCCGGCAAGGCCCAATTCGCTTAGTGAATGATCTAATACGAACGCATAGTTTGATTTTACCCAATCCTGCACGACCTGATTCGGCGCCCGCAACCGAATCACTCGCTGAGTTTTATCGATTCCTTCAAACCTTATTGGGCTGAACCACGTCTCAAAACTCTCAACCCGGAGCTTGGACTTAACGACCTTAAGAATACTTTCCCAAATATTACTCTCCACCAGACTCACCATTCGATCGCGATATTAAATTCAGCATTCACACCCACCAAACATTGCGCCAGCGAGGATCGAAACCTGAAGACCGCTCGGTGGTTGCGGGAGTGTTCATAAGTTGAGAATTTGGACCCAATACTTACTCACAGGGTTTTCCTCAGGCTTGTGGAAAACCGCCCAACGCTTAAAGTAAAGCTTTAAGTTTATGTTTATCAATCATTTACAGGGGACGGATGAGACCGCGAGCGGAGACTAACATACAGCTTCTGTCGGGGGCAAGAAACTCAAAATATAAAACACTGGGACTACTTCCTTGAGGCTAACCGGCATAGAGAACCGAATCGCCAATACGTCAGAACATCGAAAGCCCGATTGTCATGTTTCCCAAAAGACTATTACCAAGGCGCTGTGGTATCGGTCTGGCGACTGGGAGCAACTCTTCCAATCAAGTGTCCTGACAGCGTCTTTGGTGGACGATTGCGATAGCCTTTCTTGACAGAAGGTCTGGTGACAGCTACTCTTACGGTTTTCTTTTGATGGGGGATTTTCATCTATGGCGAAGCGAACTTTTCAGCCCAACAATCGGCGTCGAGCTAAAACGCATGGTTTCCGAGCAAGAATGGCGTCGAAGGCCGGCAGACTTGTTCTTAAGCGACGGCGCGCCAAGGGACGGCGCCGCTTGACCCCAGCGCATTACTAATGTGTCGTTAGCGCATGAGAGAGTATTTGCGCAGCAGCAACGATTTCCAAAACGTTTATCGCCAGGGCAAGCGCTATGAAGGCGTATTGATGACCGCTTTTGTGTTGCCCAACAACTTGGCTCACAACAGGTTCGGCGTTACCGCTTCTCGGAAGGCACTGGGAAATGCGGTCCAACGAAATCGCGCCAAGCGATTGTTAAAGGAAACTTTTCGCCTCCGCGGATCGTCCGTAAATTGTTTGACGCTGAGATACGACTGGGTGATCAACGCAAAGCGTCGGCTGCCGTCCTTAAAGGTAACCGCAGCGATCGAGGAATTCGAGAAACTGATATCAAGGGTGGCCAGGGCCGAGAGTAAAGGAAGAGAGTAAGTCCCGACGTTGTGGGCAATAAGTGAAGTCATTATTAATCGCATTTCTCAGGTTCTATAAACTCGTCATTTCACCATTTCTTCCACCTTCTTGCAGATTCTCTCCAACGTGTTCCCAATATGCCGCCGAGGCGATTGGTCGCTACGGCGCAGTTCGGGGTAGCGCGTTGGCTCTTCGCAGATTGCTGCGTTGCCACCCCTTCAGCCAAGGCGGCTACGATCCGGTGAAATAGTGCTGGGAACCTTCGAACTGGCCGCGACGTTGTTCGTGATCTGCTAATCTACATGCAACAAAAACGACTCATAATCGCCCTGTTAATCTCCACGGGAATCCTGTTTCTGTGGAGTTACCTAGTACCTGTGAAACCGCCGGCAACTGGTACTAACCCTTCAGCTCAGACTACTCCGCAACAGGCTGCTTCGCCCACAGGATCGCCGTCTAATTCTGCCACTCCGGTTCCGGTTAGTTCTCCAGGTGTGGCTGCTAACACTGCGCCGCATCGCATCATTTCGATCAAGACACCTCTTTACGAAACTAAGCTCGATAGCCTCGGCGCTGAAGCAGTCAGCTGGATAATTAAGAAGAATAAGGATAGCGGGCAGGACGTTTATTCGGTGGCCGGTGACAAGAAGAAACAGGTACCGCTCGAGTTGATTTCACAGGAAGGCCTGAAGAGACAACCACGTGAGGCCCCGCTTCAAATATCCCTTCGTGATGCCGCGATCGATTCTGTATTGACGTCGACAAACTATGTTATCGAAGGTGCCGGAAGTGAAACTGGCGATACGGAGTTGATCCTGAGCGGAGGCGAGAAGAAGCGAATAACGTTTCTATTGAACGACAAGGCGAGCGGGTTGGAGGTCGCAAAAACAATAACCCTGGACGCTGACAGCTACGTCGCGGAGCTCGAAATCACCATCAAGCGTGGCGGTCAAATTGTACCTGCGGCAAAGCTCAGAATTGGATCAAGCATCGGTGACCAGGGCGTCAAGCACTACACCTTCTATTCCGTCGCTCCCGAAACCATTGCTGGTGTCGGTGACAAGGTCGAACGGCACCAGGCGCACACCGTCAATGAAAACAAAAACAGCCCCGATCATCTAGTTCTTCCTGGCCCAGTCGATTGGGCTGGCGTTGGCGACACCTACTTTGCCATGGTGGCAGTGCCGGCTCGAAGACTTGACGGCCTCGAACTTGAGACAACTCAGTACGACTACTCTGGAAATGGAAAGCCTGAAAAGAGATATCTGATCACCGCGTGGGTGCCGATTCCCACGGACGGTTCACGCTCGGCCGTTTACACCGGACCGAAGGACCACTACCTGCTCGCCCAGTCCAATGCCCAACTTCGGCAGATGCTCGGGCGCGAAACCATTGACCTTGAAGGCACAATAGACTTTGGCTTTGGCGCCTGGATGTCGCGGCGTCTTGCTGTACCTATTCTCAGTGCTATCAAGTGGTTGCAAAAATTAACTGGCAGTTACGGCGTAGCCATCATTCTGTTCACCATAGTCATTTACTCCCTGTTCTTTCCGTTGAAATGGCGCTCTTCGAAGTCTATGAAAAAGGCTCAGAAGCTGGCGCCCAAAATGAAGGAGCTGCAGGAGAAGATTAAGGGGATGAAGCAGAATGATCCTCGTCTGAAGGATTTGCAGGTAGAGCAATTGCGCTTGATGAAGGAAGGCAATCCTCTTGGCGGCTGTCTGCCGCTGTTGATTCAAATGCCTTTTCTCTTTGCGTTATACAGGGCAATAACCATCTCGCTTGATTTTCGCCAAGCTAGCTTTTTGTGGCTTCCCGATCTTTCTGCGCCGGAGCCGTACTTCATACATATTCTGCCAATCCTGATGGCTGCCACCATGATTGTCTTGCAACTGATTACACCGGCGCCGTCAGCCGATCCGATGCAGCGAAAAATGATGGCGGTCGGCATGCCGATGTTCATGTTGTACATTCTTTGGGCCGCGCCGTCCGGTTTGTTACTCTATTGGTTAGTCGGAAACATTGTGGGGTTCGCTCAACAGTTTGTTATTAACAAATTGACGCAGTCGGGACCGGATGAGCCGGGTTCTATCGAACCCACTGGAAAGAAATCTGAGAAGAAAGGAAGCGGAACGGCCAAGGGTACGTAGTTGAGTATACGCGGCTAATCTGACCAACCATGGAAGAAGCTTGCACTCGTTCCAAGTCTTTCCTTGAATCGTTATTTCAAGGCGCTGGCCTGAACATTACAGTCGCTGTAAGCGAGACGCCGGCAGAATGTCTGCTCGATTTAAGCGGACCTGACGCTGAGCTGTTGCAGGTCGAGGGCGGCGAACTTCTGCAGGCAGTACAGCACCTGGTCAATCAGGCATTTGGAAGAACGCTTCCGGACGGTCAACGACTCGTTTGCGACGTTGAAGGATTTCGCGCCACTCGAGAAGCAGAACTTCGCGCAATGGCAAACCTTGCCGCGGAACGCGTTCGTTCGACCGGCGCACCGTTCGTCTTTGGCGAAATGAATTCCAATGAGCGGCGCATAGTTCACCTCACGCTCGCGGACTGTGAAGACCTCTACACAGAATCCGTGAACGAAGGACCTGCGCGTAAGCTCCGTGTTGCGCTAAAGTCATCGAAGTAAATCGCGAAACCAAATCGTTTGGTCCCCAGTCATCCCACATGCGATGGATACCATAGTCGCAGTCGCAACATCGCCTGGTCGCAGCGCTATAGGCATCATTAGGCTAAGCGGTCCGCAGGCGTTAGAGATCCTCAGAAGTCTTGTTCAAGACCAAGTCTTCACTCCTGAACCAAATCGAATAGTTCTAAGGCAGATCCGAAGAGAGTCTGGCGAACCACTGGACTCAGCGCTAGTGTCTTACTTCGCAGCGCCTCGCTCATTTACCGGGGAGGAGATGGTGGAGTTAAGTTGTCATGGCTCGCCGATAATTCTACGGCGAGTCCTGGATTTAACTCAGAGCCTCGGAGCGCGCCTCGCTGAACCAGGAGAGTTCACCCTGCGCGCGTGCCGAAATGGCAAGATGAATCTAAGTCAGGCGGAGGCGATCCGAGATCTGGTCAACGCACAATCGGATGCGGCTGTGGCCCAAGCGGCGCGCCAACTAAAAGGAGAACTGTCAGCCGCTCTGCAACCAGCAAAAGAGAAACTGATAGAGATCGTAGTGAAGTTGGAATCGGCCCTCGAATTCGTGGAAGACGATTTGCCCCGGATTCAAGTTGAACAAATCAAGATTGACTTGGTACAGGTGATAGGAATGGTGGAGGCTCTGGCGGCGACGTTCGCGACCGGGCGCGCATTGCGCGAAGGCGTTAAGGTGACGATCGTCGGCCGCCCAAACGTCGGTAAGTCGAGCGTATTCAACAGGTTGGCCGGACTTGACCGGGCTATCGTAACCGAGATAGCGGGAACCACGCGAGACAGTATTTCTCAGTCCATGATTCTGGGCGGTATACCTATTTCATTAACTGACACGGCCGGGATTCGCATCGCGAATGACAAGATCGAAGAGATTGGGATCGAGCGAACGCATCAGGCAATGGCCGACGCGGATCTGCTTGTCGTTGTTGTCGATGGATCGACTAAGCTTTCAGCAGAGGACTTGGCAATCATCAGCGAAGCCATGCGGGCAAGGCATGTTGTGGCGCTTAATAAGTGTGACCTCGTGTTTGAGCCGAGCGTGGTAGCTCAACTGTCTCAAGCTTCGAAGGTGGTCCATGTGTCAGCATTAACGGGAGAAGGACTTGAAGACCTTACCGCTGCTATACTGAGCCCATTTGGCGCCGTGGACTCAGAAACAGTAGGGCTCTTGGTCACAGACAGCAGACACTTTGATCTTTTGCGCCGAACTTCAGCGTCGCTCGCTGACTCCGTTAAATCGTTGAGCCAGTCCGCGAGTGAGGAGATCGTGTTAGTTGGACTTCACAGCGCCCTTCAGTTTCTCGGAGAGATAACGGGAGAGACAACTAGCGACGAGATTCTGGGCAAGATTTTTAGCACCTTCTGTATAGGTAAGTAGTAATGGTTTTTGACGAGGCTTTTGATGTAATTGTGGTCGGCGGTGGCCATGCCGGCTGCGAAGCCGCGTCCGCATCCGCACGGTTGGGCGCGCAGACAGCGTTAGTCACCTTGAACCTCGATCTCATTGGTCAGATGTCGTGCAATCCCGCAATTGGTGGAATAGCTAAGGGACATCTTGTTCGAGAGATCGATGCGCTGGGCGGAGTCATGGGGCGAGTCGCTGATCGAGCTGGAATCCAATTTCGTTTATTGAACCGCTCGAGAGGACCTGCTGTTCAGTCGCCTCGCGCACAGGCGGATCGCGCCCTATACCGCAAAGAGATGCGGCGAGTGTTGGAGTGCACAGAGAATTTGCACCTCCGTCAAGGCATGGTGGTCGATTTGTTAGCCGACAAGGAAAAGATTCTAGGCGTGGAAATGCAGGATGGTCGGCGAGTAGCGGCGGCCGCTGTGGTTATTGCCGCTGGAACCTTCCTGAATGGCTTGGTTCATACCGGTCGACGAACCTACACAGCAGGTCGAGCGGGCGAACCGGCTTCAATCGAATTGGCGGAATCTCTGAAGCGACTGGGCTTTCCAGTGGGCCGTTTAAAGACTGGAACACCACCGCGCTTAGATGGCAGGACAATTGATTGGTCAGCGTTTCAGCCACAAGAGGCGGACGCCAGGCCGGTGCCATTTTCATTTTCAACAGACGAGATAGAGCAGCCGCAGATCAAGTGTTTTGTAGGCTACACCACGCCGGCTTTGCACAATACGATCCGCAAGAACCTCAGCCAGTCACCGCTTTATTCCGGTCAAATTAAAGGAATTGGCCCGCGCTATTGTCCTTCAATTGAAGACAAGGTGGTGAAATTCGCCGACAGGGAGCGTCACCAACTTTTTCTGGAGCCGGAGGGCCATGACACGAACGAGGTGTATCTGAACGGTTTCTCAACCTCATTGCCTGCGGGATTGCAGCAGGATTTGTTGAGAATGATACCCGGGCTCGAAGAGGCAAGAATAATCCGACCTGGGTATGCGATTGAGTACGATTACGTTGATCCTCGGCAGTTGGGCCCGGACCTTCAATGTAAGAAGATCGCCGGGCTGTTTCACGCGGGGCAGGTCAACGGGACTACTGGTTACGAGGAAGCTGCGTGTCAAGGATTGCTGGCCGGGATTAATGCCGCCGCCACGGTAAGCGGTGGCCCGCCGTTTCGGCTGAAGCGAGAAGAGTCGTACATAGGAGTTCTGGTCGATGACCTGATTAAGCAAGGGGTGGACGAGCCTTATCGAATTTTTACGTCAAGGGCGGAGCATCGGCTGAGCTTAAGACACGACAATGCAGACGAGAGATTGCGAGGTTACGGAAGAAACCTGGGCCTGGTTGGAGATGGAGATTGGGAACGATTTAATCAACGGCAAGATCACATCGCGGCCGCGAAGCACGCCCTAAAAACAATCAGGTTCAAGAAGTGCGACGCCGCGTATGCAATGGCGGTTGAAACAGTTGGTTCCGAGCTGGGAGAATCGATCAGCCTCGAGGAACTTGCGAGGCGGCCAGGCGTGTCCACCGGGATAATTCAGCGACTTTTCCACTTTAGCCATAATGTTCCTATTACTACTAGCGAACTTGAGGCAGCTCTGGCTGACAACCTCTACGCCGGCTATATTCGCGCGCAAGATTTAGTTATTCAGCGACTCAGGCATCATGACGCAATACGAATCCCCGCTAATTTAGACTTCAGATCTCTGGACGGGCTCTCGCACGAAATGGTAGAGCGACTTGAACGTATGCGGCCGCAAACATTTGGTGAAGCGCGCACGATTCCAGGGCTAACAGCAGCGGCGCTTTCCGCGCTTTATGTGGTCGCGAGGCTCCAGACGTAACATGTTTCACGTGTCCCTTTGCCTCGCCTAGCGGGGGACACGTGAAACATTCCGGCCAGCATAAAACCGCAGATCCCGCACATTCTGTAGAAACTGGCCGATCCTTGTGCTAAGTTACACGCCACCAAACGTAACGAAATCGTGACGCCCCACAGAGGTTCGATGACCAAGACAATTGCGATAGCGAATCAAAAAGGTGGTGTAGGTAAGACCACTACGGCCGTAAACCTAGCCGCTGTGCTGGCTGGTAGCGGGTTTTCGGTGCTGCTTGTGGACGCTGACCCTCAGGGTAACGCCACCTCGGGCGTCGGGATTCCAAGAGGAAGCTTCCGAAAAAGCATTTATCATTGTGTTGTTTTGGGTGACCCGGTCAAAGATGCTGTCTTGGAAACCGAAACGCCAGGCCTAAAAGTATTGCCTGCGAATAAAGATTTGGCGGGCGCCGAAGTAGAGCTCGTCGATGTGGAGCAGCGTGAGTCACGTCTCCGTAAAGCCTTGGAGCCGCTGGGTGGAGTCTACCAGTACATCATAATTGACTGTCCTCCATCTTTGGGACTCTTGACTCTAAACGCACTGACTGCGGCAAAATCGCTGCTGGTGCCAATCCAATGTGAATATTACGCGCTTGAGGGGGTCACTGAATTGTTTGATACCCTCGCGCGGATTCGACGTCTTCATAATCCAACTCTCACAATCGAGGGTCTCCTGCTAACCATGTATGATGAACGAACCAACCTCTCGTCGGCCGTTGCCGCTGATCTCCGGGACTTTTACGGGCAACAGGTGTTTGAATCCGTGATTCCTCGCAATGTGCGGCTGGCGGAGGCGCCCAGCTACGGAAAACCCATCACACTTTACGACGCCCATTCCAAAGGTGCCGAAGCGTATTTGAAGTTAGCCAAGGAGGTAATTGCCCATGACACGCAAGGCATTGGGTCGGGGGCTGGGAGCGTTGCTCTCGGTTGAAGGTACTGCCACTGCTACGGAAGAAGCCAGTGAGATATCGATTGACCTGATCGATCGGAGCACCCTGCAGCCTCGAACCGTTTTCGATGAAGGTAAGCTGGACGAGTTGGCCAAATCAATTGGCGCTAACGGCGTGGTTCAGCCAGTTCTGTTGCGAAGGAAGGGAGCTAGGTTTGAACTTATCGCTGGCGAGAGACGTTGGCGTGCTGCTCAACGGGCTGGGTTAATTAGGATACCTGCGGTTGTTCGAAATGTATCGGACGACAAGGTTCTTGAGATTGCCTTGATAGAAAACATTCAAAGGGAAGACCTAAATCCCATCGAGGAAGCGAGAGCCTACAAGAAGCTCATAGAAACGTTGGGACTCACCCAGGAAACGGTTGCAATAAGAGTTGGACGAGACCGGTCTTTTGTCACCAATTATCTGCGATTACTTAAGCTGCCGGAGGATATACAAGATTTGCTTCAAGGTGGACGCATATCCACGGGGCACGCGAGAACGCTATTAGGGATTGATCAGCCGGACCTCCAGAGGCGAATCGCGAGGAAGATAATTGAGTTGGATCTTTCGGTTCGAGCAACAGAGCAACTAGTGAGGAATGCGGCCGTCTCAGCTACTCAAGAACCGCGCAGTTCCACGAGGCGACAGCGAGCGATTGATCCAAACATTAGGGCTGCCGAAGACAAGCTACGGAGGCGGTTCGGAACAAAGATAAGAATAATTCACGAAAAGGGCGAAGCTGGTCGGATCGAAATGGAGTTCTATAACCAAAGCGACCTTGAACGCCTATACGATCTCCTTGCCACTCCGCATGTTTAGTTTCGTTGTACGAAATACACGCAACTCCGGCAACAACCCTGTCGCAGCGGTACATTGTACAAGCAGATTGCTGGTAGGCTTCCGGTTTGACGGCGGATAGGGTAACGGTGAAGCCGATGGCGGGTAGTGGTCTGTTGGCGCTAACCAATGGGGAGATGCTTGACCACGTTTTGGGCGAATGGTATGCTCCGACGCTTTTGAGCGGAGCGAAACTGGCAGGAGTATAAATTGACCTTATTTGGGTTGGCGGGTGGGGCGATCCAATTAGTTCCCGATGGTACTTTGTTGTTCCATCTTGGGCTTATTGTGCTTATGGTAGGCTTGTTGAACGCAACGCTCTTGCGGCCAATTAGTCGGGTTTTAGAGGAGCGAGATCGTCGAACGAAGGGTCGCCTCGGAGAGGCGGAGAGGGTTTTGGCAAGCGTAGAGGAGAAGATGCTCAAGTATGAGCGTCATTTGCGTGAGGCTCGGGGCAATGGCTATGCGCTTCTCGAGAATGAGCGCGCCGCGGCTTCGCAAGAGGGACAGAGAAAGGTAACCGAGGTAAAAGCGGAAGCGATCCGAGTCCGTGATGGAGAAACGGAGAGGCTAAGGGCGGAAGAGTCCGCTGCCAGGGAAAATCTTAGAGGGTTTGCGCGGGAACGCGCGTTCGAGATTGGTGCTCGGATCCTCGGGCGCCCAACCGGGTCGCACGAATAAGCGATTAGGGACTTAGAGGGTTGTTTTGCCAGTAATAGAAATACTCGTGTTCTTGATTTGGATGCCGGAGTGGCTGAGCTATCCGGGGCTGGAGCTATGGAAGTTTACAAATCTCCTGATATTCATGGTAGCTGCGTTTTACCTCCATCGACGCTTCGGGCGCCCGATTCGCGAGGCGCTTCGGTCACGGGGTGAAACGATCAGACGTGAACTCGCACAAGCTCAAGAGGAGAAGAACCGAGCGCTGGCGAAGTTGGGCGAAGTAGAGCAGCGACTCACAAACTTGGATTTAGAGGTTGAAACAGTTATTGCAAAGGCGAAGGCTGAAGCTAAGGGCGAACGAAAGCGGATTGAGCTTGCCACCAAACAAGAAATTGCCAAAATTAAAGAACAGGCTAAAAGAGAAATAGAGAGCGCCGGCAAGGCGGCGAGGCTAAAGCTCCGCAGATTTGCTGCGTTAGAGAGTGTACGGATTGCTGAAGAAATATTGAAGGTTGAAATCGGGCCGGATGACGATGCACGGTTAACGCGCTTAAGTGTCGAAGAACTAGGGAGGACGAGCGTTTGAGTTCACAAACTGTAGCACGGCGCTATGCTTCGGCCCTGGCGGACATAATTATCGATCGAGATGAATCCGACGTGGTCCAACAGGAGTTGGCTGTATGGGAAAGAATGATTTCGGAAAACGAGGCCTTGCGAGAAGCTTTTAGTAATCCAACAGTTGTATACGAGCAAAAGGGCAAGCTCCTAGACGAGTTGATCTTTAGGACCAAAGTGCTGCCCACGACTGCGAATTTTCTTCGCGTCTTATTAAAGAACCAAAGATTAGCTGAGCTTCCTGCCGTGAATGCGAAGTTGGCGCAGGTCTTGGATGAGCGTGGCGGAATACTGAGCGCAGAAGTTACATCGGCGCGGCCGGTCTCCGAAAGTATCAAGTCGTTGCTGGAGGACAAGCTGCGTGCGATGACAGGAAAGAAAGCGCGATTGAGCTTTGCCACTGACGAGTCGATATTGGGAGGCGTTGTTACGCGAATCGGTTCTACGATCTACGACGGTTCAGTCAGCAATGAGTTGAGGCGCCTTCGCGAGGAGCTTGCTGGTTAGGCACAGGGGAAAACAATGGAACCAATCAGAGCAGACGAAATTAACGAGATAATTCGAAAACAAATTGAGAGTTTCGAGACTGGTGTGACCGTAATGGAAGTTGGCACGGTCATCAAGGTTGGCGACGGAATTGCCGAAATCCATGGACTTGAAAAGGTAATGGCGGGGGAGTTGCTCGAGTTTCCTCATGACGTGCGTGGCCTGGCGTTGAATCTGGAAGAAGACAAGGTTGGAGCGGTACTCTTCGGAGAGTATCAGGCAATTAAAGAAGGCGACGTCGTAAAACGAACGAGCCGCATCATGCAGGTTCCCGTGGGGGATGCGATGGTCGGTCGCGTTGTCGACGCCCTCGGGAACCCGATCGATGAGCGGGGTCCAATCGTGACTGACGAATACTACGCGATCGAACGCATCGCTCCTGGTGTTGTCGACCGCCAGCCCGTGAAGGAACCCTTGCAGACGGGACTCAAGGCGATCGATGCCATGGTGCCCATTGGTCGTGGGCAGCGCGAATTAATTATCGGTGACCGTCAAACGGGCAAGACAGCCGTTGCGGTTGACACAATAATCAATCAAAAGGGAAAAGACGTAATTTGCATCTATGTTGCGATTGGGCAGAAAGCTTCGACCGTTGCCCAGGTCGTGAAGACGTTGGAGGATTTTGGCGCGCTCGAATACACGATTGTAGTTAAGGCAACCGCCTCAGATCCCGCCGCAATGCAATTCCTCGCTCCATATTCAGGAGCCGCGATGGGAGAATACTTCCGCGACAACGGTCGGCATGCTTTGACAATCTACGACGATCTTTCAAAACAAGCTGCCGCTTACCGCGAAATATCTCTTTTGCTTCGTCGACCGCCGGGTCGAGAGGCTTATCCTGGAGACGTGTTCTATCTGCACTCACGTTTGCTCGAACGAGCGGCGAAGATGTCCGATCTAAAAGGCGGCGGCTCTTTAACCAGCCTGCCTATTATCGAAACGCAAGCGGGAGATATTTCGGCTTACATTCCAACTAACGTAATCTCCATTACGGACGGACAGATATTCCTTGAGGCAGATCTTTTTAACAGCGGCATCCGCCCTGCTATTAACGTCGGCAACAGCGTGTCCCGCGTCGGCGGTTCCGCGCAGATCAAGGCGATGAAGCAGGTCGCCGGAACGCTGCGAATTGATCTGGCGCAGTTTAGAGAACTACAAGCCTTCGCTCAATTTGGATCTGACTTGGACAAGGCGACGCAAGCGCAGCTCGCGCGCGGTCAACGTCTGGTTGAAATACTAAAGCAGCCGCAATACAGACCGATGAACATCGAGAACCAGGTGCTGGTTATCTGGGCCGCCAGCAACGGGTATGCTGACGACGTGGCGATAGAAGATGTTCGAGATTTCGAAGCGGAGCTGCTTAAGTTTGTTGAAAACTCTCATCCAGGTTTGCTGCAGAGCATCCGTGAAAAGAAAAGTTTGACTGACGAAATTATCGTGGATCTCAAGCAAGTGTTATCGGACTTCAAGGATACCTGGGCTGAAAGGGCGGCGGCTTCCTTGAAAGAGGCGGCGCTCCAACCCGCTGCAGCTGGAGCTTAGCTTTCGCAATCAATGCCCAATCTTCTGGACATCCGCCGGCGCATCAAGTCGGTTAAGAACACTCAGCAGATCACCAAGGCCATGAAAATGGTCTCGGCAGCAAAGCTCAAGCGCGCGCAGGATCGCGTTGTAACCGCTCGCCCGTTTGCGAACAAGATGATCGAAGTTCTTGGCGGACTCGCTGATCGCACAGACGAGAATTTTCATCATCCGTTGCTCGACGCGCGCGGCGACGAGCGTTATCTGCTGGTTCTCGTAACTGCCGATAAAGGTTTATGCGGTGCGTTCAATACGAATCTAATCAAGGCAGCTCAGACTTTCATTCGTGACAATCCGGACAAGCAAATAGATATTCTTGCGGTGGGGCGCAAGGGCAGGGATTTCTTTCGCCGCCGCGGCGCCAGCCTGGCTGGGGAATACCTCGGCGTCACTGGCAAGGGCCGGGTGGATTTTTCCGAGGCACTGGAGATTGCCGGTGATGTGATTAAGCGCTTCATCGAGGACGAAGGGATTGACAAAGCATTCGTTATCTACAACGAATTCAAGTCGGTGCTTCAGCAGCGAGTTGCAAACGAACAACTTTTGCCGGTAGCTCGTTCAACTTCGGACGATACGGCAGCCGCAACTGCGGATCAGCCCCTAACTCTGGTCGACTACATCTACGAACAACCTCCGACTGAGATCTTTTCTCGACTACTTCCTCGCCTGGTCGAAACGCAAATCTTCCGTGCCTTGCTCGAGTCGATCGCTTCAGAACAAGGCGCTCGAATGACCGCCATGGATTCCGCTTCCAAGAACGCGCGCGAACTCATTGATTCGCTAACGCTCAACATGAACCGAGTGCGTCAAGCAGCCATCACGAATGAGATTATCGAAGTTGTTTCCGGCGCGGCGGCGCAGTAGTTTGCACAGTCAGCGTATAACTTAATAAGGGAAGCAGCAGGGGCAGCTTCCCTTTATGTTTTTAACCTCCAAATGATCAAGCAAACGCCATCTGTACGCGGACGGCTTTGGCGCTATGGGCCATTGGTCGCGTGGATACTCTTCATCTCGTTTGCCTCAACGAGCGAGTTTTCTGCTGCCAATACCTCGGAGATAGTTAGGCCAATACTGCTATGGCTCTTCCCCAATCTGAGCGAGGCGCGGCTGGCCTCTATACACGTTTTCACCCGGAAAGCAGCACATTTTACCGAATATGCAGTGCTCGCCTTTCTCGCCAGACGCGCTTTCATTACTTCTTCCCAGGCGATTCTGCAACGGTATTGGTTTCAATTCGGACTACTGCTTGTCGTGGTTTATGGCTTGCTTGATGAGTTTCACCAGAGCTTCGTGCCTACGCGCACGGCGTCGATTTATGACAGCGCGATCGATGTCGCCGGCGGGCTAACCGTCTTGCTGATCTTCAAGCTTTGGGGGCAAGACTCGGCGCGCACTTAGAGTGCCCGCCTGGCAGAAGTTTCCCGCACGTCTGCTTTCCCTGAAGCTTCCTTTATGCAATCATTTCGTGGAGTAGATATCGGGGCGTGAACTAACGACGCGCGCGCGCCGTATTAACCGATTGGCGGCCAGGTGTCGCACAAAGGAGAAGCTATGGGAATATTTGATGCCATCAAGTCGCAGTTCATCGAGGTTATCGAGTGGCTCGATGATTCGGGTAACACCTTACTTTATCGTTTTCCTGTTCAGGGCCAGGAGATCAAGAACGGCGCGCGGTTAACGGTGCGTGAATCACAAGCAGCTGTTTTTGTTCACCAGGGTCAAATCGCTGATGTGTTCGGACCCGGTCTGCACACAATCGACGGCGGCAACACGCCTATTCTTTCCAAACTCGGGGCCTGGATGCACGGGTTCAATTCGCCATTCAAAGCCGAGGTTTATTTCGTCAGCACTAAACAGTTCACGGATCTAAAATGGGGCACATCAAATCCGGTTATGATGCGCGACTCGGATTTCGGGATGGTGCGTCTGCGTGCCTTTGGCATCTATTCGATTCGCGTTAGCGATCCGCAGGCTTTCATTAAGGAGATCGCCGGCACAAACGCACACTTCGTTACCGAAGACATTGAAGGGCAGCTGAAGCGAACATTGGTGAGCGGCTTTAGCGATGCGCTGGCTGAATCGAAGATTGCCGCGCTCGACCTCGCCTCCAATTACGACGAACTAGGAAAATTTACACGCGGCAAACTCGCTGACGATTTCAAGGTATACGGTCTTGATCTGACGAAGCTTGTCATCGAAAACATTTCGCTGCCGGCTGAGGTTGAAGCGGCTATGGACAAGCGGACGTCGATGGGAGTGATTGGCGACGTCGGACGTTATGCGCAATTCCAGGCCGCAGACGCTATGCGCGATGCCGCACAGAACACTGGTGGCGGTGGCGCCGCAACCGGCGCCGGGTTGGGAGCGGGCTTTGCGATCGGCAACGCGATGGCCGGCGCCATGAGCAACGCGATGAATAAATCGAAGAGCGAATCCGAGGGTGGAGCGAAGACGGCTTGTCCAAAATGCGGCGCAGGAAATCTGGTAAACGCAAAGTTCTGTAACGAGTGCGGCGCTAAGATGGAAATCGCAACGCAGGCAGCTCCCTGCGCCAAGTGCGGCGCGCAAATGCAGACAGGTTCAAAGTTTTGCAATGAGTGTGGAACAAAAGTCGAATAGCGCGGACATTCTGTCAGTTCAAAATCGTCAGCAAACAACCAAGGCACGAAGTTCAAAGTACCCACGCTTTAGTCTTCGTGCCTCTGTGTCTTTGTTGTTGTTAACCATGGTATTCTGAAGGCGAATCCAACTTGCCAACCTCGGTTGAATAGGAATTAAGGTAATGCTTAGTCAGTTCAAACAGCCGCGCCGAGTGGTAATTACCGGCATCGGTTGTGTCACGCCGCTCGGCATCGGCCGCGAGACATTCTGGACTGCGTTGACCCGTGGAGAAAGCGGTGTCCGCAGAATCGAAGCCTATGATGTTTCCGACTCGCCGGTAAAAATCGCGGCCGAGGTTCGCGATTTCGACTGGGAAGCGCAACTCAACCCGAAAGATCGCAAGCATGTCCCCAGAACAGTGCCGCTGGCACTGGCTGCCGCCAGGGAAGCGATAGATGACTCCAAACTCTCGCCAGACGATTTCTCGCTGGAACAACGCCGAGCGATGGGCGTAGTGCTGGGCACTGGCGGCGGCGGACTCGCGTTCACCGAGCGACAGTATTCTTACTGGTACGTTGGCCCGGTTAACAAAGCGAGTGTTTACACGATTCCAGCATCAACGCATGGTGGCTTGTCGAGCGAACTCTCGATGGCGTTTGGGCTGCGCGGTCTGTCACATATCGTTTCGACCGGCTGCACAAGTTCGACAGACGCCATCGCCTATGCCGCGCAACACATCGCGCTGGGCCGTCAGGATTTGATGTTGAGCGGCGGCGTCGATGCGCCGATCGCGCCGGGCATTATGGCCGGGTTCAACCTAATGACGGTGCTCACCAACGATTGGAACGATGAACCTGAGCGTGCGTCTCGTCCGTTTTCGCTTGACCGCTCCGGTATCGTTGTCGGAGAGGGTGCCTGGATTTATGTGCTTGAAGAACTGGAACACGCGAAAGATCGTGGCGCTAAAATCTACGCTGAGATAACCGGCTACGGCGCGACGTGTGACGCGTACCATCGCGTGCGCCTTGAAGAATCAGGTGATGAGCCCGCGCGGGCGATGAAGCTTGCGCTTCAGGACGCGGGCCGAAAGCCCGAGGAGGTTGACTACGTAAATCTTCATGGAACGTCGACAGTTCTTAACGATCGCATTGAGACCAGCGCTCTCAAAACTGCTTTGAATGGCCGGGCCATCACCACGCCGATGTCGGCGACAAAGTCGCAGATTGGACATCCACAGGGTGCCAGTGGCGCTGCGGGGTTGTCGGCCGCCTTGTGTGCCATGCACACGGGAATGATTCCTCCTACCATCAATCTCGACGAACCCGATCCGCAGTGCGATCTTGATTATGTCCCCAATACCGCCAGGAAAGCAGACGTCCGCATCGCGCTCTGCAACTGCATTGGTTTTGGTTCGAAGAACAGCGCGCTGGTGGCCGAGAAGATCGAAACTTCATGAGCCCAACCCACGCGTAGCATTCTTCCGGGTCATAGTGTAGCCGTCGTGAGCGGAGGTGGACAGACGACACACATCATTGATGTCGAGACCTGGATGTTGATACTCCAGAACACGGAGACTCAAATGAGAAGGCTCAAAATCATGGAACACATCTCGTTGGACGGCGTGATCCAGCACTCCGCCGATGACGGCGATTTCC
>JBDUDV010000047.1:0-25504 GCA_040002755.1 Acidobacteriota bacterium
CTGCGACCTTTCGCTCCGGAGGCGAACGCTCTAATCCACTGAGCTACGCGGGCAATTACGATTAGCAGAAAGATAGCACAGCATTGAGCGCTGTTCTACTTGCCGTCCAAGCAGCGATTTACTTCTGTGTTTAGGATGAGAGATGAAGGATTGTGCGGACGATCCAGAAGGAAACCGCAGCAATCAGAGCTGCAGCCGGTATGGTGAGTATCCAGGCCCAGACGATTCTTCCGGCAACGCCCCACTTGACCGCTGACAGCCGGCGCGTGGCGCCAACACCGACAATCGCGCCGGTAATTGTATGCGTGGTTGAAACGGGAGTGCCGGTGAGCGTGACGTAGGCAAGCGTAATCGCGGCTCCGGTCTCCGCGCAAAAACCGCCAATCGGTCGTAGTTTGGTTATTTTCGAGCCCATGGTGTGGACAATCCGCCAACCTCCGGACAACGTGCCGAAGGCAATCGCCCCGTGCGCAGTCAACACCACCCAGAGCGGAATATGCGGAATAGTTCCATTGGGTCCATAAGCGAGCACCCCGCCGGCAGCCAGCACTGCGGTGATTATTCCCATTGTCTTTTGTGCGTCGTTGCCGCCATGACCAAGGGAGAACGCCGCGGCGGAGAAGAGTTGGCCCTTGCGGAAAAACTTATCGACTGTCTTGGGCGTCGCGCGCCGGAATATCCAATGCACCGCTACCATTAAGGCGAATCCCAGAACCATTCCAATAAGCGGCGACAAGACGATAAACTTGATCGTCCGCAGCCAGACGTCTGTTTTAAGCAGCCCATGGTAACCGCCGAAAGCTGCGATGCCGGCGCCCGCGTATCCGCCGAGCAGCGCATGCGAACTCGAGGTTGGCAAGCCGAGATACCAAGTGATTAAGTTCCAGATGATCGCACCCACCAGCGCACACATGAGCACGTAGAGTCGGAGGTCGGGGCTAATCAAGTCCATGCGCACGCCGTCGCCGATCGCTTTTGCGACGCGAGTTCCGAACACTGCAAACGCTATGAAGTTAAAGAATGCCGCCCAGAGCACCGCGATACCTGGAGAAAGAACGCGGGTCGAGACGACGGTGGCGATGGAATTCGCAGCGTCGTGGAAACCATTAATGTAATCGAATACGAGTGCTAAAGCGACGAGAATTAGAACAAAGGCAAAGGTGGTGGTCATGGGAAAAGTGGAAAGTGAAAAGTAAAGAGTCAAAAGTCAAAGATGATGAGCGAGTCGTTAGCGTCCGCCTTTCACTCATCATTCTTGCTTTTCACTATTTCTATGTGTGTTTAATAATCACGCTTTCGATAATGTTAGCCACGTTTTCACAGCGGTCGACCGCGGCTTCGAGCTTTTCGTAAACTTCTTTCCACTTCAACACGGTTAAGGCATCGTGTGAATCGTGAAAGAGTTCGGCGATTGCCGCGTGATAGATGTCGTCGCCCTCGTTTTCCAGCCGGTGAATCTCAACCAACCTTTGGGTCACGTTTTTCGGCTTTTGGAGCGTGGCTACAATCTCCTGTAGCTGTTCAGCCATGCGCACAATTACGTCAGCGAAACTGCGCGCATAGTTTGTAATCTCGTGGACGTCGAAGATGATAATGGCACGCGCCGCGTCATCGATCAGGTCGACAATATCGTCGAGCGCGGTAGACATTGTGTAGATGTCCTCGCGATCAAAGGGCGTGATAAAGGATTTGTTGAGTCGCGTCGAGATAGTGTGGGTCAGCTCATCGCAGGCATGTTCCAGGCCTTTAATGCGCTGCGCATACCCCTCGAAGTCGTGGTTCTTGTCGGCCAGCATCTCTTTCAGCTCGCGCGCCGCATCGGAAATGTAGCGCGTCATTTGAATGAAGAGATCGAAGTACTGTTCTTCGCGCGGCAGAAAATTGAGTAAGCCCATCAATATTTCCTAACTGTGCTATTCGTTTAGTTGCTTGGAGGAATCGCACTATAGCCGAGCGGACAAAGCTTGTCTATCTGAATGTTGTCTGACTGCCATCTGAACTAGGGCTTGCTTGCCGTCTTTGCCCTATGCTGTCAGGTGCTACAGGTCACCGAACCCGAATGGACTTGCAAAAGCTGCGCTCGCTCGTATATCAAAGGTAGCGAATGACTGACAAAAACTACTTTGCCGAAGTCCAAAGCTTCCTTCGCTTGGAGTCAGAGGCCATCACGCAAACAGCAGCGCGGCTAAAGCAGGACGACATTGACCGCGTCGTGCAAGTGCTCGGCGACTGCAAAGGCAAGATCGTGATTCTGGGAATGGGAAAGTCGGGAATAATTGCGCAAAAAATCGCGGCGACTATGACGAGCACCGGCACCGGCGCGCTTTACCTTCATCCATCGGACGCGCTCCATGGAGGGATCGGCATTATTAATTCGGATGATGTGGTAATGATCTTGAGCAACAGCGGTGAAACGGATGAGATTATCGAAATGCTGCCCTACTTGAAAAGGCGGCACGTACCGATCATCGCGCTGGTGGGAAACGTGAACTCCACTTTGGCCCATCGCGCCGACGCGGTCGTTGACGGCTCCGTGGATCAGGAAGCGTGTCCTCTTAATCTGGCGCCGACTACCAGCACCACGGTGGCTCTGGCTCTTGGCGATGCACTGGCGTTGACTCTGATGCTTGTGAAGGGACTCACACCCGATGATTTTGCGGTCAACCATCCGGCTGGACAATTGGGCAAGCGTTTGACCCTGACGGTGGCCGACCTAATGCATAGCGGCACAAACAATCCAACGATTGCGTTGGGCTCAATTTGGATAGATGCGGTTAGGGGAATTAGCACTGGCGGCCTGGGAGCGGTGAATGTTGTTGACGATGCCGGCCGTTTGGCGGGAATCATTACTGACGGCGATCTGCGCCGGGCTATTCAGCAGAGCGAATCTGGCTCCCTTACAAATATGCGCGCGGATGACGTCATGACTCCGGATCCCACCGTGGCCAGTCCCGAGCTGCTTGCGTATCAGGCGCTGCAGTTGATGGAAGATCGACCTTCGCAGATATCTGTGTTGCCGGTGGTTGATAAGGATCGAGTTTGCGTGGGACTAATTCGGCTGCACGACATTGTCCGCAGCGGACTGTAACTCCCAAGTCTCAGATCCCAAATTCCAGGATCCAAGTTTGTGAGCTCTATCGTTTAGCTTGAGTTCGACCTCAAGGATCCTTCAGGTTGCTGCGGGGAGACTTGAGACTTCAGATTTGAGACTAGGGACTTGGATCTCCGGTACATCAACGATGTCCCACGCCGAGCGCACGCGCAGCAGTTTAGACATTAATCCCGCGTGCATTATGTGACCGCTACGTTCGGCAACTACCTTTCCTAAAATCGGCATACCCAGCAACGCCAGATCGCCAATGATGTCCAGAATCTTGTGGCGCACAAACTCGTCGCGAAATCTCAGGCCAGTTTTGTTCAACATCCCATCCGGCGTCAGCACGATTGCGTTATCGAGAGAGCCGCCGCGGATCAGGTTTGCGCGGCGCAGCGCTTCGATCTCATCCGTGAAGCCAAAGGTGCGCGCCGCCGCAATCTCGCGGCTGAAAGCCCCATTGTTCAAATCAACAGAAAACTTCTGGACGCCAATCATCGGGTGCGGGAAATCAATCAGGCAGTCTACCTGGTAATGGTCGCCTGGCTCGACGCTGATACGCCGGTTCCCTTGTTCGAAGGAGACTTTCTCCCGAACCAGAAGCGCGCGCCGGGCTAGCGGCTGACTGACAATACCCGCTTGTTCAATCATCTCGGCAAAGACTTCCGCTGAGCCATCGAGGATCGGTATCTCGAGGTTATCAACTTCGATGTAGACGTTGTCGACACCGAGACCGCGCAACGCCGACAGCAAATGCTCGACCGTTGAAAGCATCACGCCGGTGCGCATCAGCGTGGTTGCATAACCGCAATGCGCAACGGATTCGACGGTGGCGGGAATTTCGAAACCACCGAGGTCTGTACGACGGAAAACGTAACCAGTGTCAGGTGGTGCCGGTGTCAGGCGCACGCGCACTGGCACGGCGGTGTGTAGTCCAATGCCGTCTGTTCCGACGGACGAACCAAGTGTGGTTTGTTTAATCAAATGTTTTCCCGTAATGGAGTTGAATTCAGAATCGATCTTACGCGATCGAATCACTGAGCAACGCTTATGCCGTTTCTACTTTCAAAGAATTTGCCCAAGTCGACCCATGACTGTAGCGGTGTTGCCACAACTTTCGAAGTATCGAAGGAAAGAATGCCACAGTGCAATGGAATCTGACGTGCCAATTACCGTTGTTTGACACTCCCAAAACGCCTCTCTATCATCGAAACACATGCCAGCCAAAGAAGCTTCTGTTGCTGACAAACCAGTCGAACGCGTTTTTCTAATCGATTCGATGTCGCACATCTTTCGCGCTTTTTTTGCGCCGATGGCGAATCGTGCCTCCCCGCTGGCAAACTCCCGTGGGCAAGTTACGCAAGCCGTCTACATTTTTACGAACATGCTGCGCAAGTTGCTTCAGGACGAGAAGCCAAACTATATCGCCGCGATTTTTGAGTCAAAAGAGAAGACCTTTCGCCACGAAACTTTTGCCGGCTACAAAGCGAACCGCCTGGCGATGCCGGAGGACCTCGCTTCGCAACTACCCTACATCCTGCGCCTGTGCGAAGCCTTCAATATTCCGGTAATCAACTCGCCGGGTTTTGAAGCGGACGATGTTATCGGGACGCTGGCACGGCAAATCGCAGAACAAAAGCTTCAAGCGGTGATCGTCTCGAACGACAAAGACATGTGCCAGCTTGTCTCCGATCCTTATGTTGTCTGTATGCGCACTAACTCCCAGGTCGTAAAGCGTAAGGAGTTTGTGCCGCCGATTGAGTGGTGCGACGAGGCCTGGGTGCAAAAGAAGTTTGGGGTGCCCGCCGACAAAGTAGTTGACCTGCTCGGTCTGATGGGCGACTCAATCGACAATATTCCTGGCGCGCCGGGTATTGGCGCGAAAGGCGCGGTTCAGGTGATCACCCAATTTGGTTCAATTGAAGAAGCGCTCAACCGTTGGGAAGAAGTCAAACACAAGACTTATCGCGAATCACTGCGTGACAACGCCGACTTGATTCGACAGTCGCGCGAGCTTGCGCGCATCCGGCTGGATGTGGAGGTGGAATTGGACCTGGACCAAGTCAAAGCCAAACCACCAGACCGCGCCGCCACCTACCAACTCTTCAAGGAACTCGAATTCTCGGCGCTGACGCGAGAGTTTGCCGACGCTGCAACCGCCGCGCCTACAGGTGCCGGCGACAAGCTGAACTACAAGATCATTGATTCCCGGGCCGCGCTCGACAGTTTGATAAAGAGTCTTTGGGACGCGGAGAGTGTGGGAATTGCGATCGCTGATTCAACGCCCCAGCGGCCCACCGACAAAGGCGAGGTGTCTGACGCGGTGCAAGCCGATCAGCAATGTGTAATCGACTACGAGCTTGCCGAGGGCATCGCGTTCTCAAGCGCAGACGGCATCGCGTCGTTTGTCGACTTCAATAGGTTTGCTGAAGGTCGTGAGGCGGTGCTCGCTTCGCTGCGCGAGGTCTTGTCGAATGGTCTCATCGAAAAATCCGTTCACGATCTGAAACGAGCGATTGGTTTGCTCAACCGGTTAGGCATAACGCTCGAAGGCGTCAAAGACGACACTCTGTTGGCGGCTTATCTGATCGATCCTAACCGCAGCAAATATGAGCTTCAGGATCTCGCGCGTGATGCGGTCAACGTGGAGCGCTTCGATAGACCAGCCTCCGGCTGGACCGACATGCAGTGGGAAACGGCCGCTGCGGCTGATCTTACAGCGCGCACCGCCAAGGTCCTTCGTCAACGAATCCTGGAGAAGAAACTGGAAACGATTTACAGCGAGATGGAGTTGCCACTGGCGCCTCTGCTTTTCCGCATGGAGCGCTCGGGCTTGAAAGTGGACCGAGCTGTGTTGTCAGACCTTTCCAACTATCTTGGTCTGGAGTTGAAGAAACTGACGCTGAAGATCTACGAGCTAGCCGGCAGGGAGTTCAACATCGGTTCGCCGAAACAAGTTGGCGAGTTGCTGTCTGAGTTGGAGATGACCTCGGGTCGCAAAACTTCCACCGGTCGGATTTCCACCAGCAAGGCCGTGCTCGAAGAGTTAGCCCAAACTTTCGAGCTGCCGCGCTTGATCATTGACTACCGGGAGCTTGATAAACTCAAAAGTGTTTACACCGACGCGTTGCCGCATCAGATTGCAGCGGATGGCAGAATTCACTGCCTGCTGAATCAAACCGTTGCCGCCACCGGTCGACTTTCATCGAGCGATCCGAACCTGCAGAACATTCCTATACGCACCGAGCTTGGACGTCGCATCAGGCGCTCGTTTGTCGCTGAAAAGGGAAGCAAGATCATCTCTGCCGA
The DNA here is from genome assembly GCA_040002755.1 of Acidobacteriota bacterium. Taxonomy (GTDB): domain Bacteria; phylum Acidobacteriota; class Blastocatellia; order Pyrinomonadales; family Pyrinomonadaceae; genus PSRF01. The sequence goes on from JBDUDV010000047.1 coordinate 6,404, forward strand.
CTATTCACAACTCGAGCTGCGCCTGCTCGCGCATATCACGCAGGATCCGGTGATGCTCGAAGCATTTCAAAACGGCGAAGACATTCACGCGCGTACGGCGCGGTTGGTATTCGGGGCGAAAACTGTCGAGGAACTGAAAGAGGCACGTCGCTTTGCGAAGATAGTTAACTTTGCGATCGCTTACGCGATCGAGCCGTGGGGATTGTCGCAGCGCGTCGGCATATCGCGGCCGGAAGCAAAGAAAGTAATTGAAGACTACTACAACACTTACAAAGGCGTGCGACGTTACATGGAAGAAGTGCCCCTGCGCGCTCGTGAACATGGTTATGTGCGTTCGATCTATGGCCGCATTCGTCCGCTCCCGGGCATCAGTGATCGCAACGCCAACATTCGCAAAGCCGCCGAGCGCGAGGCTATCAACATGCCGATTCAGGGAACGGCCAGCGACATCGTGAAGATCGCCATGCTGAGAGTTGACGAGGAGTTCAAACGTGAAGGACTCGATGCACAGCTTCTGATGCAGGTTCACGACGAACTGCTCGTGGAAGCGCCAGCCGCGGTGGCTGAACACGTAGCTGAAGTCCTGAAGCGGGAAATGGAAGGAGCAGTTAGTTTGGATGTTCCTTTGATCGTAGACGTCGGCATTGCCGACAACTGGATGGACGCGAAACCGTAGAAGGCAGTAAACAGCATCCGGTAAACAGTAGGCAGAAAGCGTTGAGCAGGGGGCCAGTCCTACCAACAGGATGAACATTTAGATGACCGACGACCAAAAAAAACTCGATGGCGCTCAGCCTAAGGACGGGGAGGGGGCTGACATTCAGCAGACGTTTGGCGAACTCGATCCCAGAGTTGTCTATCGTCGTCCGGATCCTCCGGAGGTCACCACTACGTCCGGCCCGGGTATGAGAAGCATTTGGACGCGCGAGCTTTCGCCCGCGATCATCCCTTTGTTCATTGGTTTCCTATTGTTGCTCGGATTGATTGCAGTGCTCGGGTTGTTAAGCGTCAATCAGATGGACGAAGTGGGCCGCACTGTTTTGGATATGGAACAGCAGCACGCCGCGAAGCTGAGCTTATTACTCAAGCTGCGGCTTGCCGTCACCAGGCTCGACAATGAAGCGCGGGCACGCGATGAGGCAGACGCACGCGGTGGACTGAAGCCCCCTTTCGACATCCGCTTGAACACGGCGCGAAGTGAGTTGAACGAACTGTTGCCCCAACTTGAACGCCCGTCGCTCGTCAGCGACCCCGCCTGGAACAAGTTTCGTAACGAGCTCGCTGACTACGTGGAGATCACCAGGGATCTGCGTCGCTACAAGCTCGAAGGATTTGTAAAGTTTGGCGTAGTTGACACCGAGATCAACCAGTTGCTTGGTCAGTCAGGTCAGCAGCAGGAAGAAGTTTTTCGTAAGAGCGAAGGCATTGAGCAGAATGCGGCCCGATCGATTCGCACCTGGACTGTGATTGCTTTGATCTTCGGCGCCCTGGTGGCAGCGGGAACGATTTGGGAAATTCAGCGGCGCTTTGGTCAAGTGCGACGAAGTGTTGACGAAGCGAGACGCGAACGTGGCTTCACCAGTCAATTGCTGGAAGGGATGGTGAGTGCTGTGGCCGCGATCGATGAACGCGATCGGATCCGCAGTGCCAACGCCGCCTTCTTCCGAATCTTTCCGCACGCGACTATCGGCGCTTCGATCTACGAGAAGTTTGCGTCTGACGCTTCCTTGAACATGCTGGAAGCCGCGACTGCATCTCGCGTGGACCAGGCTTCGTATCGCGGGCGCTGGGATTGTCCAGCAGACGACGATCGCGAAAAGGAGCAAACCTTCGACGTCTATTCTTCACCACTGGCGATCGACGATGCGCGCGGACAAATCCTGACTTTGGTGGACGTCACGGAAGTGGCCCAGGCTGAACGTGGTTTGCGGCAGCAGCAGTCGCTCGCTGCGGTTGGTCAGGCGACCGCGCAGGTTGCGCATGAAATTAGAAATCCGCTCGGCAGCATACGCCTGGGCGTTTCCATGCTACGCGACAGCGTCAACGATGAAGAAGGATTGCATACGATTGAACTGGTCGAGCGCGGGATCAAACACTTGAGCAAACTGGTAGTTGATGTGGCCCAGTTCTCCCGGCGAAAAGCGCTCGAGCAGGCGAACGTTGATCTTCAGGACCTGGTTAACCATAGTCTCGAGCTGGTGGCCGATAAGATCAACGAGAAAGAGACGCCGATTGAAACGAGACTAACAGAGCAGAAGTTAGTCGGCCATTGGGACTTTGATCAGTTAACTCAGGTCTTCGTTAATGTGATTGCCAATGCGATTGATGCCAGCCCCAAAAAGTCAACCGTCACGATCGCAACGGAAGTAATCAGCATTGCCTCCGGCGCTGGTGATGGCGTTACCAGGAGGGGAGCGCGTGTCACGATCGCAGATCAGGGAAGCGGAATGGATGAGGCGACACTCGATCGCATCTTCGAACCGTTCTTTTCAACTAAGAAACGCGGGACGGGATTGGGACTCGCCATTGTGAAACAGATCGTGGAGCAACATGAAGGCACGATCACAGTGGACAGCGCTCCAAGCAAGGGCACGACGTTTCGAATTGACCTGCCACTCTAAGCCAGGAGGAGGGGCGAAGCAGAAACAGGAAGATGTTTTTAGTAGCGACTCTAGCTCCCCCTTTTCCCCCGTTCACCTTTTTCCGTTTCCCTCTTTCCCCACGGTCTTAAACGCATTCCGCGCTGCTTTGATCGTTTCGTCGATCACTTCGTCGGTATGCATAATGCTCACAAAGCCGGCCTCGAATTGCGAGGGCGCGAGGTAGACGCCTTCATCCAGCATCGCGTGGAAAAATCTGCCGTACAGCTCCCGGTTACTCTTGTTTGCCGTCTCCCAGTTGTTGACTGGTTCGGCAGTGAAAAAACTGGTCCACATAGAACCCACTCGATTTGTAATCGTTTTGATTCCGGCTTGAGCAGCCGCCTGTGACAAGCCCGCACATAGCTTCGCTGTCCGCTGCTCAAGTTGTTTATAGATCTCAGGGTTCCGCAGCCGGCGCAAGGTCAGCAGTCCAGCCGTCATCGCGAGCGGATTTCCCGAGAGCGTGCCCGCCTGATAGATCGATCCGACCGGGGCGATGTTGCGCATCACCTCCCGACTGCCGCCATAAGCACCAACGGGCAAACCGCCGCCAATGATCTTGCCGAGGCAAGTGACGTCTGGCATTACGCCGTACAATTCCTGCGCGCCGCCGCGCGCGACGCGGAATCCCGTCATTACTTCATCGAAGATCAACAACGCGTCATAGCGCGTGGTTAAGTCACGAACGAAATTCAAAAAGCCCGGTTCAGGAACGACGCAACCCATATTTCCGACAACGGGTTCAATGATTAGCGCCGCGATGCCCGCGTGTTGTTTGAAAACTTCTTCGAGCGCAGCGGCATCGTTGAAGGGCACGGTAAGCGTGTGTTGCGCCAGCGACGCCGGCACGCCCGGACTATCAGGCAGTCCAAGCGTTGCCACCCCGGAGCCAGCCTTCACGAGCAAACTGTCCGCGTGACCGTGATAACAACCCTCAAACTTGACCAGCTTGTCACGACCGGTGATGCCGCGAGCCAGACGGATAGCTGACATCGCAGCCTCGGTGCCGCTGTTAACCATGCGCACCATCTCGATCGCAGGCACGGCGGCGACGATTTCTTCAGCGAGCTCGATCTCCAGTTCGTTCGGCGCGCCGAAGCTTGTGCCGCTGGCAGCGACAGCAGAGAGTGCCGCGACGATCTCCGCGTCCGCGTGACCCAAGATCATCGGGCCCCATGAGCCAACGTAGTCTATGAACGTGCGGCCATCGACATCAGTGATAGTTGGCCCGACGGCGCTTTCGATGAATAGCGGCGTGCCGCCGACGGCGCGGAAGGCGCGCACCGGGGAATTTACGCCGCCCGGTAGCAGCTCGAGTGCGCGTTCGAAGAGTGCCGCAGATTTGTCGTCACCATTTTGTCGCTTCGCCATGTTTCCCAGCATAGCAAGGTTGTAATGCAAACTGTTAGTTTCGCGTATTGGCTCGGTTGCGTTGTTCATGCCACATCAGAACCGGCAGCACCGTACGGTGCTTTCATAACTTAGGCTGAAGTAACGATCGTTTCGCGAAATCTATCCGAGGGGGGCGTGGTCTGATAACATTGGGGCTGTTCTAATCCGCAGAGCCCAGAGGATTCTCACTGACGATCGCCGCCGGAACACGTGTAGGCCGCTACGAAGTCCGCTCACAACTCGGCGCGGGCGGGATGGGCGAAGTGTATCTGGCCCAAGATACCCAACTGACGCGTGGCGTTGCACTCAAGCTGCTGCCTTCTGATTTCATTCGAAACGAAGATCGCCTGCGTCGCTTTATCCAGGAAGCTGAAGCTGCTGCCGCGCTTAATCATCCGAATATCGCTCACATTTACGAGATTGGAGAAGCTGACGGCACGCGCTTTATTGCGATGGAATACGTTGACGGCGTAACGCTCTATGAAAAGATTCATCGTGAAAAAACTCCGCTGAGGAAACTATTGAAATATCTCGTGCAAACTGCCGAAGGATTAGCCAAAGCTCATGCGGCAGGCATCGTGCATCGAGATTTGAAGCCGGACAATATCATGATCGCCCGCGATGATTACGCGAAGATTTTAGATTTTGGACTGGCGAAACTCGTGGAGCCGCAAAGAGGGTCAGGTGCGGAAAGCGGGGCGTCCGGCGAAGCGGCGACGGCTATTTTGGCGCAGCACTCCACGCCGGGCATCGTAATGGGAACAGCCGGTTATATGTCGCCCGAACAGGCGCAAGGGCGAGTGAGAGAGATAGACCAGCGCTCGGACATATTTTCGTTCGGCTGCATTCTCTATGAGGCGGCGACCGGGCAGAAAGCGTTTGCAGGCACGGACCTGCTTGATTCGCTGCACAAAATTGTTCACGCCCCGACGCCGCAGATTCAAGACATTAACCCGGACGCGCCAAACGATTTACAAAGAATCGTGCGCAGATGTCTGGCGAAAGAGGCGGACAAACGATACCAGTCGATCAAAGATGTGGCGATTGAACTGGACGAGCTGCGGCAGGAGTTGAAGGATCAAGCCGCGCTTGAGTATGCGGTTCAACCCGACTCAAGCGGCGGCGAACGGGCGAGCAGTTCGCAGCAAGTAAAGATAAACAGCGCACAGCAGTCAGCAACCAGCACGGCGCAAGTGGAAGTTGCACGCTCGACTTCGAGCGCCGAATACGTTATCGGCGGAATCAAGCGCCATCAAAGAACAATCGGTGTTGTCGCTCTCGCGCTTCTGCTGGCGACAGGCGGAATCGTTTTCGCTCTTTATAAATTTTGGGGTAAAAGTGCAAAAACTCCGCAGGCGATAAAAATCGAACGGCTGACGACGAACGGCAAATCAACGGACGCAGCCATATCGCCCGATGGAAAATATGTTGTCTATGTGTTGGACGAAGGCGGGCAGCAGAGTCTTTGGACGAGACAAGTTGCCACGTCGAGCAATGTGCAAATCATTCCTCCGGCAAGCGTGGGATATTTGTCGCTTTCCTTTACTCCCGACGGCAACTACATCAACTTCGTCAGAATAGGAGCTAACGACCCGCTGGCTGCGCTTTACCAAATGCCCGTGCTGGGAGGCGCTCAAAAGAAACTGCTATCCGATATGGACGGCGCAGTCAGTTATTCGCCGGACGGCAAGCAGTTCGCTTTTGTGCGCGGCAACTACCCGAATTTAGGCAAAAGCGCATTGATGATTGCCAACTCCGACGGCACGGGAGAGCGAATTCTCGCCTTGCGTAAGAAACCTGAAACATTTCCGTGGTGGACGAACCAAACTCCGGCTTGGTCGCCCGACGGCAAAACAATCGCTTGCGTTGCCGGCGGAGCTTTTTCGGGCAGCAGTCCGATGAATGTCGTCGAGGTGGATGTGGCGGATGGAACTGTAAAACCTATAACCTCGCAAGGTTGGTATGAAATCAAGCGTGTCGCCTGGCTTAAAGATAAAAGCGGACTTCTAATCTTAGCGGCGGATAAAGCGTCCTCATATCACAACCAACAAATTTGGCACATTGCTTATCGGGGCGGCGAAGCGCGAAGGATTACGACTGACTTTAACAATTATATCGGAATGAGTCTGACGTCAGGTTCCGACGCTCTCGTCGCCGTACAATCCAACCGAATTTCCAACATTTGGGTTGCGCCGAACGCGGATGCCAGCCGCGCCGTGCAAATTAAATCCGGCGGAAATAATGATGATGGGACGGACGGGCTAGCGTGGACGCCCGACGGCAGAATTGTTTACTACTCGCGGGCGAGCGGGACGGATGACATTTGGATAATGAACGGGGACGGAACGAATCAGAAGCAGCTAACAATTGATGCGGGCGCAAACTACGACTTGAAAGTTACGCCTGACGGTCGCTACATAGCTTTCACTTCCGAGCGCACCGGCGGAGCGAATCTCTGGCGGATGGATTTAGACGGTGGCAATCCGAAGCAATTGACAAACGGTAACAGCGATTTAGGTACATCAATCTCGCCTGATTCCCGATGGGTGTTTTATAGTTCCGACAGTTCAGGCAGACCTGCTCTCTGGAAAATTTCGATTGATGGCGGCAACCCCGTGCAATTGACTGAATATGTTGCCGAAAATCCGGAAATCTCGCCCGACGGTAAATTAATCGCCTGCCAATACCGCGAAGAAATTAATTCGCCTTGGAAATACGCGATTATCCCGTCTGACGGAGGCAAGCCCTTAAAGATTTTTGATTTGCCGGGCGGCACAGATAATTTTCGCTGGTCAGCGGATGGACGCTCTCTCACCTACGCCGAAAGGCGCAACGGCATAACAAACATCTGGAGTTTTCCTTTAGACGGTAGCCCGCCAAAGCAATTGACCGATTTTAAGACCGATCAAATATACAATTTCAAATGGTCGGCGGACGGCAAACAGCTTGTCCTCGCGCGCGGTGCAACGACCTCTGATGTTGTCCTGATTCGAGATTTTAGATGATTGCCAACGGAACAAAATTCGGGCGTTACGAGATCCGCTCAAAGATTGGCGAGGGCGGAATGGGTGACGTTTATCTCGCCCGTGATCGAGGCATTAATCGCAATGTGGCACTCAAGGTCTTGCCACATACATTCTCATCTGATCGCGAACGCTTGCAGCGTTTCAAACAGGAGGCGCAGGCTGCTGCCTCGCTCAATCATCCACACATCGCTCACATCTACGAGGTCGGCGAAGTTGACGGTACTAACTTCATTGCCATGGAGTTTGTCGATGGCCTCAGCCTGGGCGATTGGGTCTATACCAACGAGGCTGATCTCACCAAGCTGCTGCGCTATTTCCAGCAGGTGGCCGAGGGCCTCGGGAAAGCCCACGCGGCGGGAATTGTGCATCGCGATCTTAAACCGGAAAACATCATGATTTCGCGAGACGGCTACGTCAAGATTCTCGACTTCGGACTCGCAAAGTTAGTTGAACCACAAAGGTCATGGGGCAGTTCCGGCAGCGAAGACGCCACCGTTCTCGAACATCTCTCGAGGTCCGGAGTAATTCTCGGGACGGTTGGGTACATGTCTCCAGAACAAGCGCAGGGAAGAACTGCTGAAGTCGATCAGCGTTCGGACATTTTCTCTTTTGGCTGTGTTCTTTTCGGAGCAGTAACCGGACGAAAAGCATTCCAGGGCGAGGATGCCATCGATTCACTCAACAAGATCATCCGTGAGCCGGCGCCTTCGATTACTACAATTCGTCCCGAACTCCCCGCTGCGCTTGAGAAGATCGTGCGCCGCTGCCTGGAAAAGGATCCGGACGAACGCTACCAGTCGATCAAGGACGTCGCCAACGATTTAAAGGAACTGCGTCACGATCTCGCGGCCAGCGGCACACATTTAAGCGCGACGGGTTCGACCGGACCGGCACTCGGGACCTATTCACGGGCGCTGGCTGATGCCCCGCTAACGTCTGGGGGCGGGATCGCCGCGCCGCCCAGTTTGATCGCGACCAGTGGCCCAAGTGCGGAATACGTCGTCAGTGAGATCAAACAACTCAAGGTCGCGACCAGGTTAATCGCCGTGCTCGCCCTGATTGCTATTGTGGTCGGCGCTTTTGTCCTGCGTTCGTATCTTGCCAAGCGGGAAACCGAAGCCGCGATCGATTCAATCGCGGTTTTGCCGTTTATCAATCAGAACAACGATCCCGAGACGGAGTATCGCTCCGACGGTTTGACAGAGAGCATCATCAATAGCCTGGCGCAGTTGCCAAACCTGAGAGTGATAGCTCGCAGTTCAGTGTTTCGTTACAAGGGCAAGGAATTGGATCCGTTCGCCGCCGGCCGGGAGCTTGGTGTGCGCGCCGTGCTAACCGGGCGCATCATGCAGCATGGCGACAATCTCACCATCAGCACTGAATTGATCGACGTGCGAAAAAATAAGCAGCTTTGGGGTGAACAATACAGTCAAAGCGTTTCAGATTTGCTTTCGATGCAACGCGTGATTGCGAGCCAGATTACCAATAACCTGCGGCTACAGTTGTCGGCGCCGGACCAAAGCCGGTTGGCCAAGCATTACACAGATAGTTCCGATGCCTATCAGGCTTACCTGCAAGGTCGCTTCTATTGGAACAAGCGCACCGCCGAGTCAATGGAAACGTCGGTTGAGTATTTGAATCAAGCCATCGAAAAAGATCCGAGCTACGCGCTCGCTTACGCTGGATTGGCTGACACCTGGTTTTCCAGAGGCTGGTATCGCTATGTAGTGCCCAAGGAAGCTTACGAAAAAGCGCGGGCGGCGGCGACCAGGGCGTTGGAGATTGATAATAACCTGGCCGAAGGTCATGCGATCCTGGCGGCCATTAAGACGACTTACGAATGGGACTGGCCGGGAGCCGAACGAGAATTCAAGCTTGCGATCCAGTTGAACCCCAACTATGCGACCGCCCACCAAAGGTACTCGCTCTATTTGCCGACTACCGGAAGGTTCGATGAAGCTATTGCCGAAGCAAGGAATGCCCGCGAACTTGATCCGTTGTCGCTCCCGATAAATGAAAATGTCGGGGATATCTTGTATCTTGCCAGGCGATACCCGGAGGCGATAGAGCAGTTACACAAGACGCTTAAGCTGGACCCGAACTATGGAGTGGCGCGCAGCACTCTGGCGAAAGTATATGAGGCGCAGGGATTGTATGCTCAGGCTCTAGATGAACGTTTGCACGGCGCGTCGCCGGAGACAGCGGCGCAGATGAAGAAGCTCTTCGCGTCAGCGGGAATTAAGGGCGTCTGGGAATACCGCCTCGCTGAGCTGCTCAAGCGCTCGAAGACTGAGTATGTGTCCCCGGCTGATATCGCACTCTTCTACGCGCGACTTGATCGGAAAGACGAAGCGTTCGTCTGGCTAGAGAAAGCAATGGACGAGCGTTCTATCCTTTTTAACTACTTGATCGCAGATGCTCGGTTCGACAACCTGCGGCCAGATCGTCGTTTTGTAGAACTGTTGAAAAAGGCAGGGCTGCAACCGCTAACAGGCTGATGAAAAACCAAGCTTGGCTATCGAGACTGGGAGACAGAGATAAAGATGAGAACAAAGCAGGAAAGAGTTTATAAGGCATTTCTGATCGATTCTGATGGCTCTGCTGCTCAGTAACTCTGTGACTCTGTGGCGATTCCGCCTTTTCCAGCACCCTGCTAAAGTGATTCTACAAACGTTTTGGAAAAGTAAAGCTAAATTCAACTCATTCAAAGTGTCCAAAGTCCAGCTCGAGGAGATCAATTTGTTTATGTGTCTTGCTATCGTTATCCGCCACCTCGGCGCTTTCAGGTCGCGACCTGAGCGTTTGCTTGTATCCCTAGGTTTACTTGTTGTCCTAACGCTGCCACTTCCCGCGTTTGCGCAGGAGGAAAGGGCCGCGGAAAAGGCTGCGGCTGAAAAGGTGCGACAGGAGGCCGCGGCGAAACAGCAAGCGTCGCCTGAAATTGCAAAGCAGGACGAGGCAAAGAAGCCGGAAGACGAGAAAGCGGAAGACGACAAGAAGCCGGCTGACCCAATGTCAGCGGGGACTTTCAACGGATTGAAATTACGATCGATTGGCCCGGCGTTCACGTCCGGCCGGGTGGTCGGCTTTGCCGTCGATCCGAACAACGCCGCGCGTTATTACGTCGCTGCCGCTTCGGGTGGCGTCTGGAAGACAATTAACAACGGTATAACCTGGACGCCGGTATTCGACAAAGAAGGTTCGTACTCGATTGGCTGCGTCGTACTCAATCCAAAGAATCCCTTAACAGTTTGGGTGGGAACGGGAGAGAACAACAGCCAGCGCAGCGTCTCTTATGGCAACGGTGTTTATCGATCCGATGATGGCGGAAAAACCTGGAAGAACGTCGGCCTCAAAGCTTCCGAACACATCGGCCGCATCGCCATCGATCCGAAGGATCCAAACACGGTTTATGTGGCGGCGCAGGGCCCGCTCTGGGGTCCAGGCGGAGATCGTGGGCTTTACAAGACTACCGACGGCGGCAAGACCTGGAAAAAGATCCTGTCCATCAGCGACAACACCGGCGTGACAGACGTGGTGATCGATCCACAGGATCCGGAGACGCTCTACGCGGCTTCATATCAGCGTCGTCGTCACATGTGGACGCTGATCGATGGCGGGCCAGAGAGTGCGGTTTACAAGTCAACCGACGCCGGCGCCAGCTGGAATAAGTTGAAAGCGGGCCTGCCCACGACAGATCTGGGCCGGATCGGGCTGGCAATCTCGCCAGTCGATTCGAATGTGCTCTACGCGACGGTGGAAGCCTCTGATCGGAAGGGTGGCATATTTCGCTCCAGCGATCGCGGCGGCAGTTGGGAGAGGCGAAATGAATTTGACGCGGGCGCGATGTACTACGCGCGGGTTGTCGCCGATCCCAGGAACGTCGATCGAATCTACATCATGAACGTTTTTCTTATGGTCTCGGACGACGGCGGAAAAACATTGCGGCGTCTCGGCGAGAAGTCGAAGCACGTCGACAATCATGAGATCTGGATTGATCCCAACGATAACAACCACTACCTCGTCGGTTGCGATGGCGGCGTTTACGAGAGTTACGACCGCGGCGTGAACTGGGAGTTCAAGAGCAACCTCTCAATCACCCAGTTTTACGACATCACCACCGACAACGCAGCACCGTTTTATAACGTCTATGGCGGCACGCAGGATAATTTCAGCGTTGGTGGTCCGGCAAACACGCACAGCGTCTCCGGTATCGCGAATTCCGATTGGTTTGTTACCAATGGCGGTGATGGTTTTTATAGCCGGGTGGATCCGGAAGATCCGAACACAGTGTATGCGGCTTCTCAGAACGGCGGTCTTGTGCGCTTCGACAAACGTACGGGTGAACGCATGGGGATTCAGCCGCAGCCTGGTCGCAGCGATGATCCGCTCCGCTGGAACTGGGATTCGCCCCTGCTGATCAGTCCACACTCACATACACGGCTTTACTTCGCTGCTGACAAGCTCTTTCGCAGTGACGATCGCGGCGATAGTTGGCAAGCCATTAGCGGCCCACTTTCGCGCGGGCTCGATCGCGACAAACTGCAGGTGATGGGAAAAATTTGGGGCATGGATGCCGTCGCCAAGAATCAGTCAACCGCATTCTTCGGCAACGCCTCGGTCCTGGCGGAATCGCCGATGAAGGAAGGCTTGATTTACGTCGGGACCGATGACGGGCTGATTCAAGTAACGGAGGACGGCGGCAAAACCTGGCGCAAAATCGAAACTTTTCCCGGCGTCACCGACATGTCGGACGTGAGTCGGATCGTCGCTTCCAATCACGACGCGAACACCGTCTACGCAGCGCTTGAGAATCGACAAAACGCAGACTTCAAACCATATCTTTTGAAGAGCACTAACGCCGGCCGCACCTGGGTTTCAATCGCAAGCAACTTGCCGAAGAACCAGCCGGTCTGGGCCATAGCGGAAGATCACGTCAACCCGAACCTGCTTTTTGTGGGCAATGAATTTGGTCTCTTCTTTACGGTGGACGGCGGACAGAAATGGGTTCAACTAAAGGGAGGATTGCCGACCATACAGGTGCGGGATCTCAGCATTCAGAGACGGGAGAACGATTTGGTCGTTGGCACTTTTGGACGCGGCATTTACGTTCTCGACAACTACACGTCGCTGCGCCAGGTGACCGCCGAGATGCTCAAGCAGGAGGCCCGACTCTTTCCGGTTAAGGATGCGCTGCTTTACATCCAGGCGCAGCCCATCGGCCTGCGTGGTAAAGCTTTCCAGGGGGAATCATATTTCACCGCTGACAATGCGCCGTTTGGGGCAACCTTTAATTACTACTTGAAGGATGAACTGAAAACCAAAAAAGCGAAACGCCAGGACGCCGAAAAGGAAGCAGCGAAGAAGAATACTCCGGTGACACTTCCGCGTTTAGCCGATCTCAGTGTTGAGGAAGAAGAAGAGGCTCCGGCAATCATTCTAACCATTACTGACTCAAGCGGGCGCGTCGTTAGACGATTGAGCGGGCCGGTGACAGCGGGAATGCAACGTGTCTCGTGGGATCTGCGTTATCCGCCCAACTCTTTGCCACCGCCGCCAAATCCGGACAATGAGGATCCTTTCGGCGAGGGGCCAGTCGGGCCGCTGGTCATGCCCGGCGTCTACAAAGTTTCGATTGCCAAACGAGTTGATGGCGTGATGAACCCGCTGGCCGCCCCGCAAGACTTCAACGTTCTTGTGCCTGGTCAGGAGAGCATGTCGCCAGCCGATCGCGCGGCGCTGGTTGAGTTTCAGCAGAAAGCTGCGAGATTGCAGCGTGCTGTGCAGGGAGCGCTTGAAGCCGCTAACGCTTTGAAACCGCGCTTAGCGCTTATTCATCGCGCGTTGCTCGAGACACCCGCGGCGGGGGACAAGTTGCTCGACGACGCTGCAGCGTTAGATAGACGCACGAATGAGATTTTGCGATCCTTGCGCGGCGACAACGCGCTACGCGCACGCAATATCAATTTGCCTCCGTCGATAAGCGAACGTGTCGGCAACGTCGTCGGTACGCAACGGCAGTCTACCGCGCGCCCGACGCAGACACAGATCAGTCAGTACAACGCGGCGGCCCAGGAATTTGAACAAACCCTCGCGCAGTTGCGACAGCTGATCGAGGTTGACCTCGTTAGACTGGAGAAACAAATGGAAGCCGCCGGCGCTCCCTGGACGCCAGGACGGGTTCCGGAGTGGAAAGATCAGTAGTACCAATATTCGCGTACCGCAATTCAGCAACTAAAAAATTGATAAGGGAGACCTATGCCCAACAAAATACTCGCGACCTTCGTTCTGCTAATGAGTGCGACGTTCGCCTATGGAATCCAGGCGGACGCTGAATGGGTAAAATTCACTTCGCCCAAAGGACTCTTTTCTCTGGTGGCTCCTCACGAGCTCAAACCCGAGTCCGAGAATGAGTCGACTCACGACACAGTACCGCACACCAGGTTCAACGATTTTGAGGGGGGTTACGGTTTTGTATTCGAGTACTTCGAGAATATCCCGGCCAGTGACCCGGAGGAATATCTCGATGTGACACGTGACGGCATCGTCAAAGCGATTAAGGGAACCGTCGTGGGGGAAAACAAGCTCAATTTGGATGGCCATGCCGGTCGCGAAATCACGATGTCCATCACCACCGACAATGGCGCCGTCGTATTTTCGCGAACGAGGTTCTACCTGGTTGGCACCAACATGTTTAGCCTCTCTTACGTTTGGCGGAAAGACATGGACACTGAGCTGGCCGCTAAGACCGGTGAGAAATTCTTCTCGTCGTTAAAGATAAGACCAGAGTAACAGGCATTCATTGACGGCTGCGACAGCTTGTAGCATGTAGTGCCAGGATCATCTGAAAGGACCTTATCCATGATTCGCCGCTTAATTGTGTTCGGTTCCGTTAATTCAATTACATCCGTTGCCCTTTCTCTAGTCCTGGCAAGCGCAGGCTTAGCAAACACGATTCAGACGAGTCGGCATGCCCCGACAATCGATGAACTCCTGACGATCAAGTCCATTGGCGGTGCGAACATTTCGCCGGACGGCAAGTTGGTTGCCTACACGGTTACCAATGGCGACTTCAAACAGGATGCGTTCGTCACGCAAATCTGGCTCGCTGAAACTGGCGGCAGCGGTCGTACGCTGCAATTGACGCGCAACGACAAGTCTTCGACCAACCCGCGCTGGTCGCCTGATGGAGAGTGGTTGGCGTTCACCAGCAATCGAATCGACGACAAAAATCAGATTTTCGTGATCAATCCCGCCGGTGGCGAAGCCGGGCAACTTACGAAATCCGAAACGTCAATTAGCAACTTTGCCTGGTCGGAGGACGGACGGAGCATCGCTTATACTGCGACGGAACCGACGCCTCAGATTGCCAAAGACCGTAAAGACTATCTGGGCGATTACGAGGTCGTGCGCAAAGACTATAACTACTCACATCTTTGGACGCTCGACGTCAGCGAAGCGCTAAAAGCCCCGGTGACTGGGAAGCAGCGGACGAAAAAGAAAGACTTCAGCGTTGATTCGTTCTCGTGGTCCCGCGATGGATCGAGGATCGCGTTCAGCGCCACCCTAAATCCTGATCTGATTCAGGGCGTGACTTCGGATGTTTACCTCCTCAACCTTGCGGACGACGTTGTCACGAAGTTGGTCTCGCAACCTGGCCCCGACAGCAATCCGCGTTGGTCGCCCGATGGTAAGCAGATTGTCTTTTCTTCAGCGATGGGGGATACGATCTTCTTTGCCAGCAACTCTCGCCTGGCCGTCGTGCCGGCAACAGGAGGTACGCCCCGGTCGATCACTGACAGCTTCGATGAGAATCCCAACCTCCTCGAGTGGCGTGCAGACGGAGTTTATTTCACCGGACAACAAAAAACTGCGTCGCATCTATTCCGCCTCAATCCTGAGACCGGGAAGATAACGCGGCTGTCTGGCCCGGATAGTTTGTTGGCTGGTTCGTTTTCTTTTACACACGACGGACGAGAGTTGGCGTTCACCGCCGCCTCTCCCACTTCGCTGAATGAAGTTTTCATCTCCGACGCGGAGCGTTTCTCACCAAGAGTTCTGACGAACATGACTGAGCAAACGAAGCAGCTAGTGTTGGGAACACGCGAAGTAATCTCCTGGAAAAGCACCGATGGAACTACGATTGAAGGGGTGTTAATTAAGCCGGCCGACTTTGACCCGGCGAAACAGTATCCACTGCTTTGCGTAATTCACGGAGGGCCCACTGGCGTTGATCGGCCCGCACTATTAACGCCGGACGCTCGTTATTATCCATCCGACATCTGGGCGGCGCGCGGCGCGTTGGTGCTCAAGGTTAATTATCGCGGCAGCGCCGGTTACGGCGAGAAGTTTCGCAGACTCAATGTGCGTAATCTTGGAGTTGGCGACGCCTGGGATGTGATATCTGGAGTGGATTATCTGATCAGCAAAGGTTGGGTGAACAAGCACAAGGTGGGTTGCATGGGGTGGAGTCAGGGCGGGTATATCTCTGCTTTTCTAACTGCGTCTTCCGATCGCTTCGTTGCGATCTCGGTAGGCGCCGGCATCTCAGATTGGTCCACTTATTACTACAACACTGACATCACGCCGTTTACGATTAACTACCTTGGCAACAACCCGGTTGGAGATCCCGCGATCTACGAAAAGACATCACCGATTTCTTACGTCAAGAACGCGCGCACACCGACTCTCATTCAGCACGGCGAACTCGATCGCCGTGTCCCAATCGCCAATGCCTACGAATTGCGACAAGCGCTGGAAGACAAGGGTGTACCCGTCGAGATGATCGTTTACAAGGGCTTCGGACATCCGATCACCAAACCCAAAGCAATGCGCGCTGTCATGAACCACAACCTGAGTTGGTTCAATCATTTCCTCTGGAACGATGTGCTGCCTGATTTCGCCAGTCCAACCGTGCCGCCGAAGGAAAGCAAAGACGCGGACAAGAAAACGGCCGATAACTAGAAGCGAATGCCCCTCGTCGCCGGCTCAAAAGTTGGTCGTTATGAAATTCTGTCCCAGCTGGGTAAGGGCGGAATGGGCGAAGTCTACCTGGCGAAGGATCTCAAGCTTGATCGCAGCGTCGCTTTGAAGATTCTCCCGGCTGAACTGGCGGCGAGTCGCGAGCGCATGCTTCGTTTTGTGCAGGAGGCCAAGGCAGCGGCGGCACTCAATCACCCAAACGTGGCCCACGTATACGAAATTGGCGAGCATGAGGGCCTGAATTTTATCGCCATGGAGTATGTGGACGGAAGCACTCTGCGCGAGAAGATACATTACGAGCGCACTGATCGGCGAAAGCTGATCAAGTATCTGCAACAGGTCGCCGGTGGGTTGGCAAAAGCTCACGCCGCCGGCATCGTCCACCGTGATCTGAAGCCGGATAACATCATGATCACGCGTGATGGTTACGCAAAGATTTTGGATTTTGGTCTGGCCAAACTGATCGAGATCCCCACGCCGGGTCCGGACGGAGGCACGATAAGCGACGCAGCGACAGTTGCACTTGAGCCTCATTCGATACCCGGAAGATTGCTGGGCACAGTCGGCTACATGTCTCCGGAACAGGCGCAGGGAAAAACTCAGGTTGACCACCGGTCGGATATCTTTTCCTTCGGCTGTATGCTTTTTGAGACAGTTACAAAGCACCGGCCATTTCAGGGCGACTCAAACGTGCAATCGCTGTACAAGATCTGCTACGAGCCGGCGGCTCCGCTCAAGGATTTCGATGCATCGGCGTCACCGGAGTTGCAGCGTGTGGTGCGGCGCTGTCTGCAGAAAGATCCCGACGAGCGCTACCAGTCAATTCAGGATGTCGCGCTGGAGTTAAAAGAACTTCGTCGCGAGATGGAAGGTGATTCGCAATTCGATACGACCGTACCGCCCTCATCCATGGGAAGTGAAACCGCAGGCGCATCGCGCGTGCAGAGTTCAGCCACCATCGGTAGTCAAACCAGCACCGGTGACGTCGCGGCAGTTCTAACCACCTCAAGTGCTGAGGTTATTATCGGTGAAGTGACCAAACACAAGCGCGGGTTTGCACTCGCGCTGGTAGCATTAATTCTCGTTGCGGCCAGTGTGACCTTTATCTGGTGGAGATTTTCCGGCGGCCCGAAAGCTTCGCCATTTCTGAATGTTAAGATCATTCGGCTAACTACTGGCGGAAAGATTGGCAATGCCGCGATCAAGGGTTACACCTCAATTTCTCCCGACGGCAAGACAGTAATTTTTCGGACCACGGAGGCAGGGAAAGACAGCCTGTGGGTGAGACAGGTGTCTACTGGCAGTCTGGTGAAGATTGTGCCGGACCTGGAGGCAAAGATCGGCGGCACTACTTTCTCACGCGACGGCGAACTGGTTTATTACTCATTATTCGACAACGTCGATCCACTGGGCACGCTCTATCAAGTACCGGTCTTGGGCGGAACCTCGCGTCGCATTCTGGCAGGCGTCACGAGTCCGGTAACGTTCTCGCCAGACGGCAAACAAATCGCATTTGTCCGGCCCTCGTCATCTGAGTCCAACCTGGTGGTCGCAAACCTAGACGGATCAGGCGAGCGCAAGATTGCGATGCGGAAACTGCCCGCCTATTTCTCGTTCATCGGCGGACCCTCGTGGTCGCCTGACGGAAAAACGATAGCTTGTGGGGCGGGCTCATACACCGGCAATCTCTCGGCGACAATCGTGTCAGTGCCGGCAGACGGCGGCAGCGAAAAGCCGGTCACAGCGCAGAACTGGGTATCGGTATCGCGCGTTTTGTGGTTGGGCGACGGCAGTGGTCTGATAATCGCGGCAGTTCCGGAACTGATCTCGACGGGTACGCAGTTGTGGTACGTCTCCTATCCGCGCGGCGAAGTGCGTAGAGTAACTAACGATCTAAACGCCTACGGCACCAGCAGCCTCGGACTGACGGCCGACTCGAAGACATTGGTAACTGTGCAGGCAGACAAATCGGCGCAGCTCTGGGTGGTCGCCCCAGGCGAGGATGTCAGCAAAGCGAAACAGGTTACGAGTGGCAAATATGACGGCGATAGTCTTGCCTGGACCGCTGACGGAAGGATTCTCTATACGGCTCCGTCAGGCGAACAGTCAGACGTTTGGAGCATTAAGGCCGACGGTACGGGCAGCAAACAAATAACTTCCGATTCGTATACTGAGGGTCTGGGCTGTGTGTCGCCGGATGGGCACTACGCCGTTTTTAGTTCGAATCGGTCCGGCAACTTCAACATTTGGAGAATGGACCTAGCGAGTGGTGAACAAAAACGATTGACTGAGGGGACCGGGATCGACTCGCAACCCTTCTGCACACCCGACGACGAGTGGGTGGTGTTTAGATCTTTGAGGCAAGGGAAGTGGACCTTCTGGAAGGTCGCTCTCGCCGGCGGTACCCCGGAGCAACTCTCCGATAAGTCGTCCACCTGGGCTGCGGTGTCGCCGGATGGCAAGCTCGTCGCGCTGCGTTACTTCGATGAGCAGGCTAAAGCCAACAAGATTGCAGTGATGCCGTTTGCCGGTGGCGAGCTGATCAAGACGCTGGAAGTCTCCGTAAGTTTTCGTGATGTTGGTTTGAGTTGGACTGCGGACAGTCGCGCGATCGTATTCGCCGACGCAGGTGAAAACGCGGATAACATCATAAGTGTCCCGATCGATGGCAGCGCACCGAAGCAGCTGACGCATTTCAACTCCGGACTGATCTTCGCCTTCCAGGTGTCGCGGGACGGCAAACAGATCGCCTTGTCGCGCGGCACGCAAACCGACGACGTAATACTGCTGCGGGATGCTGAGTAAGTGTGCAGGAAATCGCGAGAACCCCTGTCTTAGAATGTCTGATTCAGCTGCTTTTGGCCGGCATGCATTCCGACTAACCCGACCGAGCCCGAGATTCATTAAGCTTATTGTTGTGGTTGAGTGCGGCGCTCGAAATCGTTTCCTTCGCGCCTTGCTACTTTCCGGCTATTAGTGCATAGTGAACCACGGTTAATCCTTCTCTCGCGCATCGACGGTGATGCGCCCCGCGCATAAGACAGTTAGCGCTGGCGTTT
>JBDUDV010000048.1:0-25405 GCA_040002755.1 Acidobacteriota bacterium
ACAATCTGGTGGTGTTGGGCGCGAAGGTGCGGCCGGGCGAAGAACTATTCTTTGGCCACAGCATAGAAGTGCTCCTCGAGCGCACGCCTTGTTCCTTGTTGGTGGTGAGTTCCTAAATCGAAGCTGCGCTACCGTCTCAGCTGTTTGGTGGGTGCAACGCGTGTCTTATCTCCCCAATGGAGGCTGGAAACGCACCCATCTGCGAGCAGTGATCTTCGTGCTTACAAACGTGACATCCCTCATCCATCCATCTACATCATCGACCGGGCTGGCATCGTGCGCTTTGCCGAGGTCCGGCAGAATTACTTCTTCCGCGTGAGAACTGGCACCGTTCTCGACGAGCTGGAAAAAATTGCGTGACGCTGAATAGGTTGACTCCAACTAGTAAGTCTTGGGTGAACCCGTGCTGCGACTGCTCGAACAAAAAGGCAACCCGGTGAAACGGGTTGCCCTCTTGATCAGATCTCTAATTTCGAGTTTGACAGCGGTTCCGGCGAACCCGGATCAAGCTAATGGCGTTCGCTGCGGAAGTGAGGGCGACCCGATTGCTCGGGCCGCCCTGCTGGTTAGGGTTATTGGTTAGTGATGGTTGCAGTCGTCCCATCGAATTTCGTGATGTTGATAGTGAACTTCTCGTTATAGCTTCTGGCGCGGTCGCGCAGGCAGCTAAGCGCAACCTGCTCACCCAGCAGGATCGACCAATAGGTCGAGCTGCGGAAGTGTATGCCGGCGTGGATCCCGTGACCAAACGAGATGTTGAAGCACAGCTTGTTCAGTTCTCCGTTGATGTCCAGATTGTTTCGGTCATCGCCAGTATAGGTTTCGAGCGCGGTGCCAGCCGTGTTTGGCTGGAACACGTCCCGCCCGACGCTTGGGTTTGTGAGCAGCGGCCGGATCTTCTGGGAGCCGTCGAAGAAGAATTTCAGTATGGTGCAGCAGGCGCCACCGACCGTGCCGTGGCCCGTCGGGTAACACGGATGCGTCGGTGATCCTTCCGGGAATGCCTGTGGCAGCAAGTAACTGCCATTGGTCGAGAGGGTGAGGGGCAGTACCGCTGAGTTCAGGACATCGTGGTGCAGCTCCCCCGCCGCTTGCGGGAATGGAGAGGAGTTGGTCTGCCTCGCCTGCACCAGCGCCCCATACTGCTCCGGCCGCATGCGCAGATCCTTGATCCACTTGTGGAACCAGGAGGCTTTGAGTGCGCGCGTGGCCATTTCCGCAAGCGTCCCGGCGGCATCTGGCCCGCCTAAGGTGGCGAAGGCTTTTTGCGTCAGCGAACCGATGTAAGGGATACCCGGATTGGGCGCCGCGCCCAGCCCCGCCAGGACGAGGAAGGCAGTAAAGTATCCTTGATAGAGTACGTCCACGCTAGTGTATGCGGCGAGGTCTCGACCATTACGGATGAACCGAGTCGTGGGGTCAAAGGCTACATGTCGTCCTGAGTCCCCGCCGTTTTGAACCAGTTGGTACTCCCCGACGGAGGTCATATAGTCGGTGCCGCCCCCGCCCACGGGCAGGAATGTTCTGTATCTCTGGCTGAGTGGTTGAGCTCCATAGGACGTCGGCTGAACCATGAACTGCGAGGTGTACGGCCCCTGGACGTTCCCGTCGCCCGTTGCGATCCGCCCGCGGAACAGGTTATGCCGTGTGACCGGAAACGGGAACTGATTGTTGTCGGCGCTCTGGAGGAATGACAGATTGTTCATGTCCGTCACCGCCTGACCAACGAGCGAATTTGTCGAGTATTCGGTGAACGGCACGTCGGCCACCAGGGAGGCCCAGTAGTGCTCGACCTGTTCGGCTGCCGTCTGCCTGCTCCGGGTGGTCGGCCCCGGTGGAATGACGGTGGCATGTGAGTCGAGGCCTTCCAGGTCCAATGCCAGTGAAACCTGTGGGCCATTCAACTTCGAGTTGGGCCCTCCGCCCGGAGTGCCAACAATGATGTTTGCGAAGTCTGCGGGGTTCCCGCTTTCTAGAGCATGTATCAGGCTCCGCACAGCCGCAGCATTCGGCACGCCAAGGGCAGTCTGCAACAGAGCTTTGCTGTAGAGTCCGCTGAAGTCTGTATATCTCTCCTTGTCGCCATTGTCCGGCTGTTCGCCAACATCGATCTTCTCGGCTTGGGCCGTGGCTACGCGGTAATCGAAGGAGGCATTCGCACGCGCCCCAGAGTTATAGTCTGCGACCGCCGCCTCGGCGACCGACCCTTTGCCGCCGAGCAGGGGTTCAAGTGGAACTGCCGCAGCTACGGCCGCCACGGTTGCGGCGCCTTTTACAAAGCTTCTTCTGTTTACCTTCCATTTCTCAGTTTGAGAAGCGGTCAGGTCTTTCTTTTCGGTATCCATTTTTGTCTCCTTTGCATGTTTGGGCGATTAACTTACACAAGTGCATCTGGATTGATCGCGTGTTCGCTGAAACAAGCCAGCGACCTCGCAACCAACAGAAGCAAATCCGTTTGAGACTGCCTGGTTCCCGTTTACGCCACTCCAGCGGAGTGGGAAAGAATGTTGATGTTTAGAAGGTTGTATTGAATGAGCATTTCAAACGTGAAAGCTGTGAGCGAGAAGTCGTGAAGGTACAGACCGAGCAGGGATCCGGGGCAAAAATGGAATCGGACCAGAGGGTACCAACCATAGAGACTCCTCGAAACCGTCGCACTCTGTCGTCCAGAGTGAGCGTTGTCGGCAGACTCCTGAGCCTCTTAACCAAGCTACTGCTCGACTCAAGGTGGAGTACTCCCGCATTGAGATCTCCGAGTTAATTCAATTGCGAACCATCTGGGCGTGAGGGATTAGCGGGAGTAGGGCCGATTGAAATGGCGAGACTCTTGTTAACGGTGGCACATATATATCAGGACCCTCGGCGTTGTCAACAGGAAATCGCGGCCTTGGGTCTCTCCGAATAATCTGAGCAGGGGGCAACAACCGAAACCCCTAAAAGCGCCGCACTCTGTCTCCGCACGCATGTAATGCGGCTCCCCTACAGGCTGCTGAAAAACTGGACTACGATCCACGAAACCACACTAATCAAATTCCTATTTCGAGTTGTTTCGTGTGATTTCGTGGATCGCTTTCGATGCTTTAACCGGCTCTACTATCTTTTCAGCAACCTGCTAGGGGAACAGGAAGCGGGCATTGACCACCCAGGTGTTCAGTGGCCCCGGGGTGAAACCGTGCGTCATCTGATCAATGTGATAGACCAGATGCAACTCTATCGGGGTATCCAGGAAGCATTGCCCGACGTGGCCGAAGACTGAGAGATCCTCTTCCGGAGTTGTTCGGGAAATCTGGCCTTCGCCAGCTTCGCTGGCAATGAAGTGGTTTACGCTAAGCGCCGTTATGCCCAGCGTGCCGATTCCGATGTAGGGCGGAGGAGGGCTCGGGTTCGGGACGGCTATCCAGACCGAGTAGACGCCGTTTGGCTGCAGCCCGCTATAATGAAGGGCGCTGTGCGTACCTGTGTTTATGCATTTGACCGTGGCTCTACCCGTCACCGCCTTGAACTCGCCCAGTGTCAACTGATGACCATCGGGCGCCAGGACCGGGTTGCAAGCGGCGGCGGCACCCCCCCGACGGGTGTGGTTGAACAGGAGGGTGTCGGGGGGTGTCATCGCGGTGATCATGCCCACGGCATTGTCCGTGGGGCTGCACATTGGGCCTCGCACGTCCTCGTAGAATGGAATCAGACTGTCGTTGCGAACCGGCGCCTGTGAATGGGCAACCATCGCGGAAATCAGGGTGCCCGCCAAAGCGGCAATAGCGAGAAAAGCATACTTGCGCATAAGGACCTCCTTTGAGCCTGTTTTGGGCGGCGATTGAAGCGGATCGTTCGCCAGTGAAACATGGATGGAACTAGTCTCGCGACTAATTGCTTCGCCACTCTTAGACCCGAGATTTCATCCCGAAAAACCCCGGCCCCAACCTGTTCGCGGTCGCTCATAAACGGGGACTTCGCTGCGTTTGCGCAGAGAGCGTGTGGCCAGACAAGCCCACAACGAATGATGGTGCAAACACCACGAAATGCATGTCATCGCGGGGGCACCACCACTGGGAATCGGAATCGAGCTTCAACGACTCACAAACTCTCGGGCGGCTTCCTGGAGGGAAGGCGCGGCTGGGACGCACCTAGCGTGTGGGCGCGGTATATACCCATGAGGTACTAATGTCAAGAGATTTCTCATAGATTTCTTAGCTCAGACCTGGAGCCCCAGACCTCAGGGTGACTGCTCTATGGCCGCGACCGCCAAACTGTGAAACCGGCGCCGCACGCTGTTGATGTTTGCGAAGGGAAGCGGGCGGTTGTGAGTCCGGTTCGTTAAGAGAATGAAGATCCGTTCTGACTCCGGATCAATCCAGCAGCTTGTGCCGGTGAAGCCGGAATGCCCAAAACTATCGCGCGGAAGATCGAGGCCGGCGGCGGAGTCTTTTGTTTCAGCTAACTGCCAAGCGAACGATCGCGCTTCTTCCAACCCCACGGTCATATTTTTGCGAAACAGCTCGCACGTGGCAGGCTGAAGCAAACTCGTTTGCGTTGCGACAAACTGATTCCCGAGCGCGAGCGTCTCTGCTGCGTTAGAGAAGAGTCCTGCATGGCCCGCAGCGCCGCCGAGGAAGTGTGCGTTGCCATCGTGCACCTGACCCCAAATTAATTCCTCACGCCAATTCTTGTAATCATCTCCCGAAGTGTTGCGGCACGTTTCTCGTTCGTAGGCGTTGCCGGTTTCACAGGCGGCGATTCCGGTTTGCATCGCGGCGTCGGGATTGAAGAAGGTGTGTTTCAAGTCCAGGCGTTGGAAGATTTCTGTTTGCACCAACTCGACCAGGGCTTTCCCGTTCAGTCGTTCCAGGAGACAGCCGAGCAGGATAAATCCCAGGTCGCTGTAAACCACGCGCGTTCCCGGTAAATACTCCAAGTCCAACTTGGCAATCGCCGCGATAACCCGGTCAGGTTCGCCTGCGGCAAGGATGTAAAGCGGTCGCCAGGCCGGCAGGCCTGAAGTGTGCGTTAGTAACTGGCCGACTGTGATCGTACGCTTGTCTGTTCGCTCAAACTCCGGCAGATGTTGGGAAACCAGAGTCTCAAGCGTGAGTTCGCCGGCTTCCACGCGCCGCGCCGAGAGTAGTCCGGTTATCAGGGGTTTGGTCAGTGAAGCGAGATCGTAGATAGTGTCGAGCGACACCGCGAGCTTTTGCGGCTCGACTACCGCGTCACCCAGTGCATCAGCAAACGTGACCGCTCCGCGCTCGGCGATCAAGTAAACGGCTGAAGGGAAGTCGCCGGCGGCAATGCGCTCGGTGAGAAAAGCTGAGATGTTCTGTTCACGGCTGCTCATCATTAAAATAGTTTAACCGCAACGAACGCGAAGTATTTGCAAAGGACCGCCAAGCAGGACTTCTTTGCGAGCTCTGCGCCAAACTTTGCGTTTTTTGCGTGCAAGTTTTAGTGAGATCAAAGCTAGCCTTTTGTGAGACCACTAAGCGCGCTGACTCCCGGATGAGTCGCATGTTTCTCGATTTGCTCCAATGCGCGCAGCGCCAGCGCCAGTGCATTTCTGCCGTCTCTTCCAGATATCGGCGCGAGCAGTTTGTTTTGCGCCGCTTCGACGAAAGCCACAATCTCCGCGCGTAGCGGTTCGACGTCTACAATCTCCAGGTTTTTTGTTTGAACTCCGGGCCACGCGCCATCGGCGCTTGGCGGCGCGAGGCTGCTAATCGAGGCGTGCTTGGTTGCATAATCGACAGCCACATAATCATGCGGTTGAAAGAAGCGCATCTTGCGAATTTTTTCGGTGCCTACGCGCGAGGCAGTTATGTTTGCAACTGCGCCTGAAGAAAACTCGAGTCGCGCGTTTGCAGCGTCAACTTTGCCGGTCAGTATCGGAATGCCAACCGCATGCAGCTCCGTTACCTCTACATTTTCGCCAACCAGCCACTGCACGATGTCGAGATCGTGGATCATCAAGTCCAGCACCACGTCAATGTCGAGCGAACGCGCGGTGAACTCGCCAACGCGGTGGATCTCAAAATAGACGGGATTGCGCACGTGGGGCCGCAGGGCGACCAACGCCGGATTGAACCGCTCGAGATGTCCGACCTGCAACAACGCTCCGCTCCCGGCAGCGGCGGCAATCATCGCGTCGGCTTCCGCGAGCGTTCGCGCGATCGGTTTTTCCACCAGCACGTGGATGCCCGCGTCGAGCAGTGCACAAGCAATTTCGGCATGTGACTCGGTTGGCACCGCCAGGCTCACAGCGTCAACGCGGCCTATCAGTTTGCGCCAATCGGAGCCCCATTCAACTTTTCTTTCGGCGCCGATAGTGTGGGCGGTTTTTTCGTCCAGGTCGCAAACTGCGATGAACTCCGTCAAGCCTTCTGCGGCAAGGTCAGAATGGATCCGCGCATGTTGTCGGCCAAGATGGCCCACGCCGATCACGGCAGTGCGAAGCGTCAAGGTTTGATGTTTCCTGTTATGATTTAAGTGTGCAGTGAGTAGTGGGCGGCGGGCAGTATCAGGAGTCTCTTCGATAGACTAATATGAATTCGACCGCACCTCGCACTGCTCACTGGTAAAACGGAGTCGAATATACTTGCATCCTTCAATGCTTGCCAAGCGCGGCACAGTTTTCCTTCTTGTAGTAATTGTTGCGTTCTACTTTTTCGGTCTTGGTCACCTGCCCTTAGTTGGACCGGATGAGCCGCGTTACGCTGAGGTCGCGCGCGAGATGTTTGTGCGTCATGATCTGGTCACACCCACACTCGGCGGCTATACGTGGTTTGAAAAACCTGCACTGCTCTACTGGATGATGATCCTCAGCTTCAAATTGTTTGGCGTGACGGAATGGGCGGCTCGTCTGCCGGCGGTATTCTCAGGTCTGCTTACCGTCGCGGCTGTTTTTGTTTTTGCTTTCCGCGTTGAGCGCAATGCAGATTCAGATAGCGAACTTCAGGGCTACGCCTTTTGGAGCGTGCTGGCGGCGGCCACCATGATTGGGACCATTGCCTTCTCGCGAGCTGCGAGCTTCGACATCCTCCTTACCATGACGACGACGTGGGCACTGGCTTTTTACCTTCTTTACGATTTCGATGAAGCTTCTCCGCTGGATTCAAAGCAAAATGGAAAACGTCGCCTCTGGTTTCTGGCAGGGTTCTATGCGTTTATCGGACTCTCGCTGCTTGCAAAAGGGCTCATTGGAATAGTGATTCCGGTTGGCGTACTCGGTTTCTATCACTTGTTTCAACGAAGGCTACCGGGACGGAAGCTGCTGATCAGCGCGCTTTGGGGATTGCCACTCGCGCTCGGGGTTGCTGCCACTTGGTATGCGCCGGTTATCCGACGTCACGGCTCGCCGTTCATCGACGAGTTTTTTATTCAACATCACTTTGCGCGTTACATCTCAAACAAGTATCACCACTCGCAACCAGTTTATTATTACCTGTTGGTTGTTCCGTTGCTTACGTTGCCGTGGACGGCTTTCCTGTTTGACGGTCTACTCGCCTCCAGGCGATGCCTTATCCAAGGTGGAAACTATCGTGATCCGACTGCAGACAACTGCAACCGTTTGATGCTTTTCGCGCTCGCGTGGCTCTTGTTTCCGTTGCTCTTCTTTAGTTTCTCAAACTCGAAACTGCCCGGTTACATACTTCCAGTCTTACCCGCGGCGGCGTTGATAGTTGGCGAGAGACTGGTGCGACTTTACAGACGTTCTGCCGCCAGAGAGTGGCCCATCGGCGCAACCTCGATACTCTCAGTCTTGTTTGCGGTTGGCGTAATCGTTTATGCCCGGCAGACAGGGGATTTGAAGATAGCGTATGCCTGCCTGGTCGCGGTGCCCGCGCTGGTGGCGAGCTACTTCGGGTATTTCCACCGGCAACAATTGATGACCGTGGCGCTGCTTTCGTTTCCCGCGGCCACCCTGGCTGCCTTGATCGTTGCGCTGCTTTGGGTGGCCCCGTCAATCGCAGGGGCGGAGTCTTCGAAACACCTGCTGCAGCTCGCGGACGCGCGAGGTTATTCTCAGGCAGCCATCTACGGGATGCAGCGCAGCGATCGCACGCCTGAATTTTATGCGTTCGGTCGCATTGCCTACGGCGCAGATGGAGAGCCGATTATGTATGAGGGACCTGAACAGGTGCTCGACGAGTCCCGTAGGCGTAATGAAGTTCTCTTGACGATTGTGCCCATCGGAAAGGTTAGTCGGCTAACTGACATGGCTGCGGCGCAAACGGAAGTGATCGGAAGCAACGGCCGGTATGCGTTGGTTGCGGTGCGCGCGCGGTGAAAAGCCACTCGGTCGCTGCAGAAGCGGCCCGCAGTCAGCGCAGATTCTTCACGAAGAAATCTATGACGGGGCGATCGTACGCCTCGCCTTGTTCGCCGGTAGCGGAAGGCAGGGTAAAACCGCTCAATTGCAGATCGGTTCTTGCCTCGAGATTTGCCGGGTCCGAAAAGCAGGGGATGAGGGACTTGGTTGACTCGCTTAGGTAACCATCATCTTCGCCGGCTAGCAGAAGAACTCGGCGATCGCCCAGAGCGCCGGCCAACTTACAGGAACTCAGGTTGTCGTATTGCCTCAGAAAATAGAGCCGCGTAGCCAGGCGTGCCGGCACCACCAGAAGACCAGTGTTCACGCGCACGTAACTTCGCACCGCGCCATCCACCAGATCGTTTTGGTGACGCGGAACTGAATCGAGGGCCAGAACCTGAATACCCGCGTCTTTGCTCGCGGCGCGCAACGCCGCATAAGCACCCAACTCCACTCCATAAACGCCCACGCGGTCGCCGATCAGACGGCCCTGGCTTTCACTTTTCAAGTTGCGAAGGAAGTCGAGCGCCGCCAGCATGTCATCACCTTCGCGGCTGCCGAACGAAGTCCACTTGACCGGAGAGTTCAGGCCGTGGCCGCGCAGATCAGGCCAGAGGATCGTACAGTTAGTCGCCTCGCTGACCTTCATCCCTAAATTGAGCAGCAGGGAACGGTCGCCACCATACCGGTGCAGAAAAACGACCGCGGGGGATCCTTCGGCGCCGCGGAGAAGCCAACCACGAGCGGCCGTCCCGTCGCGGTTTCGCCAGGTTTCTTCAGTTACTTTCAGAGCTCGGCCGGTCCCGCTGATCGAGGAAAATGTTTGGGGTGTGACAAGATAAGTGCGGCGCGGCGGGTTTGTGATCCCGTAGACAATCCATCCCAGCGCGGCGACGAGTGCAACCACCAGGACAAGCAGGATAGGCAGCAGTAACCTGAAGAGCTTCTTGCCGAATCGTCGTGGGGTAGCCATGAGATAAAGGATGTAAGGATGAAGGAAGAAGGATGAACACGACCAGGGTTCGGGGGTTTGATCCTTCACTTAGCCAATCGCTACATCGTCAGTGTTCGGGTCCTTTCCTGCTCACCCGAGCATAGTCTTCCGCAGTATTGATGTTGTCGAAAAAACAATCCGCAGCATCAAGGTGACTGAGTTCATCGAACTTTACCCAGCGCGTGCGCACAGATTGTAGCAGAGCAATCGGTTTTCGCTCGCCGGATTTGATCAGTTGCTCCGCGAGGTGCAGGCACGGCTCCACCCGATAAAGTGAACAAAGAGGTTGAGGAATCCCGTCGTGCTGGATGGGCGCAACTGCTTCAAAGTCTCCGCGGACACTTGCAAGACTCAGGAAAAGTTGGCTGGTTACAAAGGGAAAGTCGCAAGCGACTACCAGTGCCCAGGTCGCTGAACTGGCCGAAAGCGCAGCATGTACGCCACCAAGCGCACCCCACTGCGGGAAAACATCAGGAGCAGTTGGCAGGGATTCTGGAACGGACGTAACGCCGCCGACGATCTTTATTGACGGAGTCACGGGCCTCAGTTCCTGCGCTATCCGTTCGACAAAGCTTTGTCCATTGAGAACCAACTGCGACTTGTCGCTCCCCATTCGCCGCGACTTTCCGCCCGCCAGGATGAAACCTTCAATTGCATCGTGCATGTCAGAGAATCTTAGTACCTCGCAAAGAATTCAGGAAATAGTCGCTCTGCCGAAGGAACGTTCCAGCTGTTTCCTGCGTCTAAGACCTGCACCTTGACCCGTCTCGGGGTGAAAGCTATAGTCGCCCTCAGCAAGCTGCTCGGGCGCGAGCACAAGTATTCAACCAGGCAAGGGGTTATTAATGAAAAGTTTTGCCAAGCTTCTTCTAATTGCGTTAGTGATCGCGGTTCTCAACGGCGTATCCGCCGCACAAAAGCCGGTGGCCCAACCGGCCGCCAAAGATCCGCGCCTCTTCGCGCTCGATGATCTGCGGCCGGGAATGAAGGGGACTGCGAGCACCGTGTTTTCCGGAACGGTACCGGAGGAGTTTGGCGTTGAGATACTCGGTGTGTTGCCGGGTTTCCCTGCCCCGCGTCAGTCAGCGATTATCGCCAGACTAACCGGACCAAACGTTGAGAAGACCGGAGTCTTCGCCGGCATGTCTGGTTCGCCGGTCTACATAGACAATAAGTTGGTCGGTGCGATCGCTTTCAGTTTTCCGTTTTCTAAGGAGCCGATCGCGGGCATCACTCCCATTCAGCAGATGATAGACCTGTTTGAGAAAGGCTCGGCGGGCGAGACGCGGCGACCGAAGGAACCACACGCCGTTTCGTTTGCGCAACTGGCATCCTCGGAATGGAAGCCGATTTTGCCGAAATCCTCCGTCAGTTCAACATCTCTGATTGCGCCCGTATCCGCAGGCTCGCCACTGATTCCGCTGATGGGACAACAGATGACACCGATCGCGACGCCCGTGGTGTTCGGCGGTATCAGTCAGGAATCGCTCGCGATGTTCGCGCCGCAACTGATGGCCAACGGGCTGCTGCCGGTTTCAGGCGTAGGCGGCTCGGCGGGAATAACACCGATTGGGAGAGCGACTGACAAAACACTCGCGCCGGGAACGTCGGTCAGCGTGCAACTGGTGCGGGGCGACTATTCAATCGCTGCTTCCGGAACCGTCACCTTTCGCGATGGCGATCGTATCTATGCATTTGGTCACCCGTTTTTGGGTTTAGGTGCGTCAGACATGCCGATGAGCGAAACGGCAGTAGTAACGGTTATTTCTAATCTGAACAATTCTTTTAAGTTGTCAGTACCGGGAACGATGATGGGGTCGATCTCTCAAGACCGCGCCTCCGGAGTCTTCGGTCAATTGGGTCAACAACCGAAGATGATTCCGGTAAAGATCAGTTTGCACACGAGCCGCGATCGCACCGAGACCTACGCTTACGAAATTGCAAACGACGCGTTTCTGGCGCCGTTGCTCTTGAACATCACCGTCTTCAATACGATCACTTCCAGCGAACGATCCCTGGGCGATTCAACGATCACGATCAAGGGCGCCATCAACGTTAAGGGACAAGCGCCAATTGAAGTCGATCGCCGATTTTCGGCTAATAATTCACCGATCCTTGCGGCGGGCTCTGTTGCCGGTCCGATCAGTTCGTTGCTTGGCAGCGGCTTCGAGGATGTGCAGATTGAAGGTGTGTCGCTCGACATTTCTTCGACCGATACGAAATATACCGGCACGCTCGAACGAATTGCGCTTAGCAAGACTGAGGCTCACCGTGGCGAGAGCATTGAGATTCAAGCTTACGTGCGAACCGAATCCGGCAAGCAATTCGTGCAGCGCATCCCGGTGAAGATTCCCGACGATGCAACTCCGGGCCAACTGCTCGTGTTTGTCGGTGATGGCGGCGCGCTTCAGGAAGGTTCGGCCGCGCGTGCATTCGTACCTCAGGATCTGGGCCAGCTGGTGCAGGCAATCAACAAAGTGAAAAAGAGTGATCGGCTCTATGTGAAGCTTTTTCGCATCACGCCTGGTGCTGTTATCGGCACAAGTGAATTGCCAAACCTGCCGCCGTCTGTTGTCGCTACGCTAAACAGTGACCGAAACTCCGGCGGTTATACGCCCACAGTCTTGTCAGCAGTTTACGAAATGGAGTTGCCACCAGCGGAGTTCGTAATCTCAGGTCAGCAACTGATTGGACTTGATATCGTGCCGTAAGGAGCCAACTTTTGACTTTCCGGTGCGACGCTCGAACCGCCGCTCGTGCGTTTACTATCCTCACTGTAATACTGTGCCTCGGCGAGAATCTGCAGGCGCAATGGGGATACCAAGCTAAGAACCGGACCGACCCAACCGTCGTCGCCCGCCTGACTCCACGACAACAGCGCAATCTAATCAAATACAACGAGGCCGGGGCGATCAGGTCTCTGCAAACGCTCTTGAGTGCTGAAGCAACTTACCAGGCAACCACAGGCAACGGAGAATACGGAACGATCGAGGAGCTGGGTAAGGTCCAACTCATCGATCGGGTGTTGGCTGAGGGCCACCGTTATGGCTATCTCTTTCGAGTCGGACGTGAAAAAAACTCGTCAGAATCCCAAGCCTCATTTCATGTGGCGGCGGTGCCGCGAACCTATGGTCGCTCCGGTCGACGGTCGTTCTACATTGACGAAACGGGTGCTATCCGCGCTGCAGACAAGAATGGCGCTGAAGCAAGCCCCAGCGATTTCTCACTTGTGATCGATCCTTAGAATTTGTCCTGAACGTTCGGGGCCTTTCCAATCAATGCAACTCATCCAATGGATTTTCGATCATTGGCGTTACGGATATCGTTTCCGGATCGTCGTGATCACAGCCTTAGCGCTTGTGCTATTGACACTCCTCTATCCGTTTCAAAGCGTGACGGTTCCGCAGTGGACACTCAAGGTAATCGATAATGGCGGAACACCGGTGGGCGACATCAACGTCACCGAGCACTGGCAGGACTATGTTTTGGAAGCTGAAGGACATGAGGAAGCTAAAACAACTAATCAGAACGGACTGGTTAGTTTTGATCCGCGCAAGGTTAGGGCCAGCGTTGTTCGCAGATTACTCGCACGGATTAGTAAATTTGGGAGCCACGATGCTCAAGGGCGAGCGGTTTGTTACGGGGCAGTTGTCGTCTGGGGAAAGAAGGATTACGAGACGACTGTCGCCCTCTATCAGGGGGATGTTCCGCCGGCGGAAATCCGCGTGCAACGGATGCGTTGACCTTGATTTTCAGGCTCTTGCTTTTCGCCGCTTGCGAATTTTGGCAGCGATGCCGGCGAGCCCTGTGCCTAAAAGCACCATCGTGGTCGGCTCCGGCACTGTCGTATCGCAGTTGGGCTTGACGTCAAATCGTGCACAAAGAAAATCTCTGAACTCGCCGTTCTCACCGGCGCGCATTAGCCGCCTTCGCGGCAGGTGCCATTACAAGGACAAGAAAATATAGCAAGCGAAGTCCGGTTTTGACTTCGTGCGACATGGTGGTTTTCCCGCTGGCACGCACTTTAGTAATTGGCGCCCGGCGCCGGTGGGTCATCGCACTCCAGGATTCCTAATGATGAACAGGAACCGGCCCGTTGAATGCGGCATTAGTTCGGCAGCACTGTTAATGCCGAGGCTTTCAATTCTTGTATGCAATCGTTTCGCGCCGAAAAGCATTAGCGTCGCCTGCTCGGGCGCCCACTTGAACAAGTTAGGCAACATCTGCTCAAAACGTTCAAGGGCCCTGCAAGTTACAAAGTTGACTGCGGGCGTGGCCACATTTTCGAAACGATCGGCAACCACCCGCGCTCTTGCAGCCATACCGGCTTGCGCCAATGCTTCGCGCAGAAAGACGGCTTTCTTTTGCGCGGCTTCTATCAGTATAGCGTGCAGGTCAGGTCTTACGATCAGGCAGGGAACGATGGGCAGGCCGCCACCAGCGCCGACTTCCGCGACATTGGCACCAGTCGGCAAATGCCGTAGCAAGACCAGTGATTCGAGAACATGCCGGGTGGCAAACTCCTGCGGTGAACAAGGCGCGACGAGATGAACCCGTGAGTTCCACAGGTTGAGCAGTTCGTAATATTGCGAGAGGCCAGCAAGAGTTTCCGCCGCAAGCGCCACACCATAAGCCGGCGCTTCTGCTTCCAGAGTCTCTCTAAATTTTTTCGTTTCGGGATTCACGCTAGTTTCTGCTTTGTCGGTTGGCGCTTGTGCGTGCGATGCTTAAGAGAACCTGGCATATTCGTTTCCTATCGCAGCGTGAGTTTATATGATTGACGACCTGGCTGGACAATTAACAAATCAAATAGCGGCCCAGCATGAGCGTTTGGGACGGGCGGTCACTGCTATCATTACAGAATACGCAGCTAGTTTGGACTCGCGGAAAATTACGTCAGCAGCTACCCCGCAAAGTCTGGAAAAACTCTTCGACGAGCCCTTCCCCGAGACTGGAACATCAACTGAGGAAATCCTCGCGCGGTTTACCAAAGACGTTCTGCCGCATGCGATGCAGGTTCCCAGTCCGCGTTATTACGGTCAGTTTAATCCTACGCCGTTGCCGATAGCTGTGTGGGCCGACGCGCTGGCTTCGGCGTTGAACCAAAACGCTGGGGCCTGGCGCAATGGTCCCACCTCCGCAATGATCGAAGCACGCGTCATTCGTTGGTTATGTGATCTGATTGGTTACGGACCGGCAAGTTTTGGCGTGTTAGCCAGCGGCGGCACAGAAGCAAACCTGATTGCGCTCAAGTGTGCTCGCGACGCCGCGGCAGGACAGACATTCCTGTCCGTCCCTCTGGATGGTTTGCGGTCTGTTTCTGGCGATCTGACGGTTTACGCTTCCGAACAATGCCACTTTTCGATCGAGCGAAGCGTTGACATCCTCGGCCTTGGACGTAACAGTCTGCGCAAGATCGCTACTGACGAAAACTTTCACGTCAAGCCCGAGGCGCTGCGAAAACAGCTCGCGGCTGATCGCGCAGCCGGATGCGTACCTTGCTGCATCATAGGTATTGCCGGTGCAACGTCGACTGGCGTAATAGATCCGTTGGTGGAGTTGGCGGCAATAGCGCGAGACAATAATTGTTGGTATCACGTGGATGCTGCTTATGGAGGTTCGTTGGCATTCTCGGAAAAACATCGCGACAAGCTGAGCGGTATCGAGTTGGCTGATTCAATTACGTTCGACCCGCACAAGTGGATGTTCGTCCCGTTTGCTTGTGGGGCCCTGCTCGTGCGCGATGGCGGTCGCGTGTTGCGCGAGGCGTTTGATATTACGCCCGAGTATCTTAACGAAGATCGCGGCGGCGCTGATGTCGAGTTTGATTTCTTCCGCTACGGCCAGATGGGCACGCGCCGTTTCAGTTCGCTAAAACTTTGGATGGCGCTGAAGTTCATGGGCCGCGCGGGTTATGCCGCAGTAATCGAACGTCAGATCGAGTTAACAAAATACCTGGCGCGGAGGATTGACGAGTTGACTGACTTCCAACGCGTGTCGCCGGTTGAGGCAGCCGTCTGCTGTTTCAGATTTTTTCCGGCTGGTTTTGCCAGTCTCGACGGCAGCGAACAGGATCGTTTGCAACAGAAGCTACAACAGGCAATTGAGCGCGGCGGTGAAGCCTGGATCACGACTACAGTACTCAATGGGCGGCGGGCGCTGCGCGTAAACATCAACAGTTTTCTAACTGAACGCCGTCACGTTGCTGATTTGTTAGACTTGCTGGTGCGCAGTAGTAAAGAGATTTAGTGGTGGCACAGTTGTAGTATCGGTTGCATCATTCACACCGCGGCTTTAGCCCGGTGATCTGATAGCGCGAATAGTTGGGAAACCGTTTAAATTGGTTTCAGGTTTGCGGCGCAGACGAGGGTCACCGCGCTCAAGCATGGTGTGAATGAGACAGAGCACGAAACCTCAAGAGCAATTGTCGAGCGGGGATATGTAGCGAATGAGTCTTAGCAATAAACTACAAGTTGTCATTTGGTCACTGCTGATCGTCATGGCAGCGACTGTTCAGGTTTTTGCTCAACCCGAATCGCCGCGCTCGCTTTCGGCAATTAGAACCCAGGCTGAGTTTGATCAGATGGCCGTAACCTACGATCCCGACACGCCCTATGCCTTGCCACACGTGCTCTTCGTGATTGACCGCAAGGATCAAAATAAAATCTACTACGTCAACACAAAGCGCTACGCGTTCCACAAGGATTTCGTAAACGGAGCGTACCTTTCGCTCGAACGCGGGCAGGAGTTTTTTCAGAACAATTATCTCAAGCCGAATCGCCGCTTCATCCTCGGGACGATCGCTTACCAAACTCCCTTGAAGCGTTGGACCTTCGAATTCTGGGAGGGCGATCTAATTCCCGCGGATCAAATCAAGGTTGCTGCGGACGTAATCAAGGCGTCGTTTTTACGGCCCGTCGCTTATAAACCAAATTCGATTCGTCAGGACGACGACTCGCGTGCGCTTGCTGGACTCGAGCGAGTTTCTCAAAGCGACATCGCAAAGGAACAGGAATACCAGGCCCTGAATGTCGCCAAAGGACTCGGGCGCATTCACGTGATTCCCAAGCTCGATGATCACGTCGAGATCGGTTTCAACGAAATCCTCGTGCTCGACGAAGCACCACTACAACTGCCGCCAGTCGCCGGCGTGATCACGTCGCATCCGTCGACCCCGCTTTCGCACATAAATCTGCTCGCCAAAGGTTGGGGGATTCCTAACGCCTACGTCAAAAACGCGTTGACACTACTGAAACAATATGACGGCTGGTGGGTGGAATTTGATGCGAAGCACGATGGCTACACGATCAAGAAGGCCGACTTGAATCAGTTGCGCGAGTATCAGCGCCGTTTGTCCGAACGGCTGAACGTGATGAAGCCGCGCTTTAATCTTGCGGAGACGCGCCTGCTTGGCCTGGCACAACAACGTTCAGTTTTGGCGATCGCCTACGGTGGGAAGTCCGCCAACCTCGGTGAAGTGATGAACGCGAAGCTGCCGGGCATCGTCGTTCCCAATGGGTTCACTATTCCGTTTTATTACTACGACGAATTTCTGAAGGCGAACAAGCTCGATGATGTGATCTACGCGCTGCTGAACGACAAGAAGTTTGTCCACGATCCCGCCGTTCGTCGCGAACAGCTCGTTGCCCTACGCGCGAAGATCCAGGCGGCAAAGTTTGACGACGCCTTGCGTGAGCAGATCCTGCGCCGCCTCCATCGGGAGTTTCCGGGGAAGGGTTTGTTTGTGCGCAGTTCGTCCAACTCAGAAGACTTGCCAAACTTCAGCGGCGCCGGGCTCTACACAACCGTTCCCAACGTGAAGGGCGACGAGGAACTGGTCGACGCGATCAAAAAAGTCTGGGCGTCGTGTTGGAATTTCGAAGCCTATGAAGCTCGCGAGCGCGCGAATGTCGATCACTCGAAAATCTTTATGGCCGTTTTGATTGAGGAAGGGATCAACTCCGAGAGCTCCGGTGTGATGATCACCGCGGATCCTTTTGACAAAGACAACAAAGGAGCGATCTACATCAGCGCCAAGCGCGGCTTGGGAATCAAGGTCGTCGAGGGGAAGAAGGTCGCGGAGCAAATCATCTTTCGCGAGCGTGGGAACGCGGTGCAAGTGCTGACGCGTTCGGATGAAGACAGCCTACTGACGTTTGACGAGAAGGGCGGCGTCAAGGAGATTGCAATTACGGGCGAGCGCGTGGTGTTAACTGACGAGGTGATCCGGCGCCTGGTGGCGGCGGCAGTGGCAATCCGGCGTGTCTTTGCCGGTCGCGATCAGGACATCGAGTGGGCCTACACGCAAGGCCAGATATATATTGTGCAGTCGCGACCGTTCATTGCGGGTGGGTAGCCTTTGAGTGCGGTGGCAAGCGAAGGGAGACACCGCCTTTTATATGCTGAGCAGTTAACAAGACAAAGCGCCGTCGCCGCTTCGCTTTGCGGGCGCACTCCAAATGAAAAACATGGACAACAAAATCTTCAGCGACGGAATTCTCAACGGGCGCGTTGCGTTCGTAACTGGCGGCGGCACTGGAATCACGGGCGGCGTCGCGCGTGCGCTGGCGGAAGCCGGCGCGAACGTCGTGTTGGTTAGCCGGAAGCTGGAGAACCTTGAACCTGCTGCCAAAGCAATCAACGATGCGCATGCCGCTAACCCCAGTGTCGGCGAAGCGTTTGCAGTTGCCGCCGATGTGCGTAACCCGGAG
Organism: Acidobacteriota bacterium; assembly: GCA_040002755.1. Lineage (GTDB taxonomy): Bacteria > Acidobacteriota > Blastocatellia > Pyrinomonadales > Pyrinomonadaceae > PSRF01. The sequence continues at coordinate 18,008 of JBDUDV010000048.1, forward strand.
GAGATTGAGAAGGCGATTGCGGCCACGGTCGAACGTTTTGGCAAGATTGATATCGTCGTCAACGGCGCCGCCGGAAATTTTTTGTCGCCCGCCGAAGCGTTATCGCCGAACGGCTTCGGAACTGTCGTCGACATCGATCTCAAAGGCACGTTCAACGTTTGCCGCGCCGCGTTTGCGCAACTAAAAGAACACCAGGGCCAGATTCTAAACATCAGCGCCACGCTCCATTATCTTGGCACGCCGATGCAACTTCACGTGTCCGCCGCGAAGGCCGGAGTCGATGCGCTGACGCGTAATCTGGCGGTCGAATGGGGGCGCTATGGCATTCGGGTGAATGGAATCGCGCCGGGACCGATTGAAGATACGGAAGGCATGAAGCGGCTGGTTCCGGAACCAATCAAGGAAAAACTAAAGAAAAACATTCCCCTCGGCCGCTTCGGTCGAATCTCCGACATAGAAAAAGCGGCACTGTTTCTCTGTTCCGACGCGGCGAGTTTCATCAACGGTGCCGTGCTGGTAGTGGATGGCGGCCAATGGTTGTCGGCGACAAAGTTTATGTAAGTGCAATCCAGGTGTAATGTCCAAAGTCCAAACTCATTTCAGGAGCTTAATCGCGATAGCCTTCATGGTTGTGGGGCTCATAGTCGTAGTCCGGGCGGATGAGCCGCAGCAGCCGCAACCCCAAATCGATTCCGCGAAGAAAGCGAACGCCAGACCGACTGCCACACCTGCGGAAAAGCCCGAGCCGTTTGCCGGCGCAGGCGTAGAAGTAATGCGGGCGCAGTGCGTAAGTCTCGAAACAGAGTTGGGCGTTATTGAGATCGAGATGATTCCGGAAGTGGCGCCGGAAAGTGTGCGCAGCTTTCTCAACCTCGCGGCCAACGGGGCGTTGGATACGACGACATTCAGCCGCACGGTGAAGGACTTTGTTATACAGGGCGGCAATCTCACGACGAGTGAGAAGTGGAGTAATGAACTCGCCTTGAGAATGTCGCGCAGGCTTCCCGACGAACCGGGCCTGGTCAAACACGTTCGCGGCATCGTCTCAATGGCTCGTACCGCAGAGCCAAACAGCGCTACCACGCAGTTCTTCATACTCGTCGGCGATGGACATCATCTGGATAGTAAGTTTTCTGCGTTTGGCAGGGTGACTAAGGGCATCGAGGTTGCGGATTCGATCAATAACGCGCCAGCCGAAGGTGAGAAGCCAAACAAGCCGGTGCGCATCAATCGCGCGCTCGTCACACCGTGTAAGAAATGAAGATTGTGGTCAATCCGAAAAGGATTTGTGCCGGCATCGTGTTGGCTATCGTTTTGATGACCATCGCTGGTTGCGCGCAGTCTCGAGGCGAGAAGCCGACGCCTGACGCTGCCAAGCGGTTTTTGAAGTTGCGCGGCTATGACTTCAATGCCAAGTCGTTTCTGCGTGCCGTAACAGCAAATGACGTGAGCGCAGTTGATGGCTTTCTCGCCGCGGGCGTCGATCCGAATGTAAAGGACGCGGAAAGCGGCACTACGGCGCTCATCCTGGCAGCTTCGCATGATGACGAAGACATCGTTAAAGTGTTATTGCGCTCCGGCGCGGACGTTAATGCGAAGGATATGGGCGGCTACACAGCCCTCCTGCGCGCACTCGAAAAGAAGGACGATGCGATTGCCGAGTTGCTGTTGGCGCAGCCTAAGCTCGAAGTGAACGCGCAGGGATTTAATGGCATGACTGCGTTAATGTGGTGCGTATCGGCTGGTCGGGAAGAGGACGCGCGCAAACTTCTCGAACGCGGCGCCAATCCTAAGCTCGGTGATTCTGATGGCGATACACCTCTGCATAGTGCTGCGCAACGCGGCGACGCTCAGTTATTGCAACTGTTGCTGGCGGCAGGTGCGGACCCAAACGCAAAGAACAAACTGGGCGGAACGCCATTGATGTGGGCCGGAGTGTTTGGGCATGAAGAAGCTGCGCGACTGCTGATCGAGAAGGGAGCTAACGCTACTGTGAAGGACAACGAAGGCATGACGGCTTCAGCCTGGGCGGCGAAGAATAAGCGCGATGAAGTGGCCCAGATACTTCGCGAAGCAGAAAAGAAGAAGTAGCAGATGGTCAACACTGTTCTGCGTCATCAACTGGCACGATTGCTCAATCGCGAGAATCTCACTCGCGGCGAGTCGGCCGAACTGCTCGAAGCGATGCTTCAGGATGATGCCAGCGACGGACAGATTGCTGCGGCATTAGTGGCGCTGGCAGCGAAAGGTGAAACCGTCGAGGAGCTTGCGGGAATGGCCGAAGCGTTACGCGCGCGCGCCGTGAAGGTTAATTCCTGTCACGCCGCGTTCATTGACACAGCGGGCACCGGTTCAAGTCGGGCGAAGACTTTCAATGTTTCAACCGCGGCAGCTTTTGTAATCGCCGGGGCCGGACTGGCCGTTGCCAAGCACGGCAATCGTGCAGCGAGCAGCAAAGCGGGGAGCGCAGACGTGCTGACGGCGCTCGGTGTCAACGTGTCTTCTCTAATCAACGTCACGGAAGACTGCCTGAACGAAATCGGAATCTGTTTCATGTTTGCGCCGCTCTACCACGGCGCTACCGCGCGGGTCGCTGGGATTCGCCGTGAGTTGGGCGTTCACACGACTTTCAACCTGCTTGGTCCATTGAGCAATCCCGCCGGCGCGCCGAGGCAGATCATCGGCGTGTGGCGACGGGAGCTTGTCGAGCTATTGGCGAAAGTGGCGGCGGCACTGGGAACCGAGCGCACCTGGGTAGTGCACGGCGAAGACGGGCTCGACGAGATTACGCTTGCTGGAAAAACGTTGGTTGCGGAAGCGTCTGCCGGAAAGCTCAGGATGTTTGAGATCTCGCCGTCGGATTTTGGCTTGCGTGAGAGCGCGCTCGATCAGTTACGCGGCGGCGATGCGAAAGCCAACGCGCAGATTATTCGCGCTGTGTTGGCTGGTGAACTGGGTGATGCGGCGCGCGCACTGATTGTGATAAACGCCGCGGCGGCATTGTTCTTGGGCGGCAAAGCGGACAACTTGAGCGACGCTGCCAGACTGGCCGAAGCGAGCATCGACAGCGGCGCGGCGCAGGCAAAACTTGAACAACTGATCAATGCGACAAACTAGGTTTCAAGGCTGAAAGTGCGGAATGAATTAACCTTGGGCAACGCCCCAGGTAACCGAGGTGTTCAAAACAGGTAGCACTGAAAGTGCGAAATGATTCTTCGATGCTCGGTTCTAATGTCCTTGGGCAACGACGCTATTTCGCGCTTTCAGCGGTCAGAGTGATCTATTGTTGAGTGGCCCTGGGGCGTTGCCCCAGGCTTTTACATTTCGCGCCGTTGGCGCTGATTGTGGTGGACATTCTTTCCGAAATCATGGTGAGTAAGCGGTCGCGAGTTGAAGCGGCAAAGCGCGCTCTGTCAATTGAAGTGTTGCGGCCGCAGGCCCTTCAAGTGCGCAACCAAGTGACGGAACACGCGCTTCTTGCTACGCTCAAAAACGGCGATGCGATCAATATCATCGCCGAGTTCAAGCGTCGCTCGCCATCAAAGGGTACGATCCGCGAGAATGCTAATGCGGCAACGATCGCCCGTAGTTATGAGTCAGCAGGCGCCGCGGCCATCTCCGTGTTAACTGAAGAGAACTATTTTGCCGGCTCACTTGATGATTTGGCCGCCGTGCGTGCGGCAGTTTCAATCCCGATACTGCGCAAGGATTTTATCTTCGACGAGTATCAGGTGTATGAATCGGCCGCGGCCCGCGCGGATGTGCTTTTGTTAATCGTGGCCATGCTCGACGATGAGACGCTCGCGCGACTATTACGATTAACCGAAGATGAGTTGGGTATGGACGCACTCGTTGAAGTTCACACGGAGGAGGAAATGCACCGGGCCGTCGCGCAGCGGGCGAAACTCATCGGAGTTAACAATCGCGATCTGCGAACGTTCAGTGTGTCAACGGAAACCTCGCTGGCCCTGTCAAGATTTGCTCCGGCGGGTACGGTTTTAGTTAGCGAGAGCGGGTTGACACCGAATGAGGTGCTCAAGCTTCGGGCGGCTGGGTACAAGGGCTTCCTGGTCGGCGAAGCGTTAATGCGCGCCGCAGATCCTGAACGACAACTGCGAGCATTCCGCGGAGTAGATTAGCAAATGGTTCTGGTAAAGATTTGCGGTATCACCAATTTCGCTGACGCGTTTGCCGCTGTAAACGCGGGCGCCGACGCGCTGGGATTCAACTTTTTCCCGGAGAGTCCCCGCTACATCAAGCCGGAAGTCGCGCGAACGATCATCGATCGTTTAGCTGAAAGTCTTTCCTCTGATCTTTTGACAGTCGGCGTTTTTGTGAATGAGAGCGTGGAATTGGTCAAGAAGACTGCAGCGGTGGCGGGAGTTTCCGGGCTGCAGTTGCACGGCGACGAGTCGCCGGAATATTGTAAGGCGCTCGAGGGTTATTACTTGATCAAGGCTTTCTCTGCCGGCGACAAATTCGCGCCGGAGATAGTCCGGGACTATAACGTCCAGGCGATCATGCTTGATGCGTTTGATCGGAAGGCGTTCGGCGGCACGGGAAAACTCAGCAACTGGTCTGCCGCGCTCGAGGCGAGCAAGTTTTTTCCGAGACTATTTTTGGCTGGAGGCTTGTCGGCTGAAAACGTTGCTGACGCGATCGGGCAGGTTAATCCCTATGGCGTAGACGCCTGCAGTCGGCTTGAAAGCGTTCCCGGACGGAAAGACCACGGCCGCGTGCGGAATTTTGTTGCCGCGGTTCGTGCCGCGAGTGTTTGAGTTGGAATGAAGGATCTTGAAACACAACCTGACGAACAAGGACACTGGGGTACCTACGGTGGCCGTTATGTTCCGGAAACGCTGATGGCACCGCTGGATGAGTTAACCAGTGCCTACCTGGCAGTCCGGGATGACCCTTCATTTCAGTTGGAGTTGGCGACATTATTACGCGACTACGCTGGCCGACCCACGCCGTTATTCCCCGCCGCCCGCTTAACCGAACACGCCGGCGGTGGGAAAATTTATCTCAAGCGCGAAGATTTGCTGCATACCGGCGCTCACAAGATTAACAACACGCTCGGCCAGGTGTTGCTGGCGCGGCGCATGGGCAAGCGACGCGTGATAGCGGAGACCGGAGCGGGCCAACACGGTGTTGCGACAGCGACAGTTTGCGCGCTGTTTGGCCTGGATTGCGTTGTCTACATGGGCGCCGAAGACATGCGGCGCCAGGAACTGAACGTGTTTCGCATGCAGCTGCTCGGCGCTGAAGTTCGCGAAGTGGACGCGGGCTCGCGTACGCTGAAGGATGCGATCAATGAAGCACTGCGGGACTGGGTGACTCACGTCGCGGATACCTATTACCTCCTCGGCAGCGCGCTCGGCCCACATCCTTATCCAATGATGGTGCGCGATTTCCAAACTGTTATCGGCAAAGAGACACGCGCGCAGATTCTGGAGAAGGAGTCGCGCTTGCCTGATGTTCTGGTTGCGTGTGTAGGGGGCGGCTCAAATTCGATTGGCATGTTTCACCCGTTTCTCGGTGATGAATCGGTGAGCATGGTTGGAGTGGAAGCGGGTGGCCGCAGCAATGAGCTCGGGCAACACGCTGCCCGGTTCAACTCAAGCGGAGGCGGCCGTCCCGGGGTATTGCAGGGCACGATGAGCTACGTCTTGCAGGACGTTAACGGACAGATAGCGACCACGCATTCGATTTCAGCGGGACTCGATTACGCTTCGATTGGTCCCGAACACGCGTCGCTGCACGACGCGGGGCGAGTCGAATACACCTCCGTCTCAGATGCAGAGGCGCTGGATGCTTTTCACCTTTTATCAAGGCTCGAGGGAATTATTCCGGCGCTCGAATCAGCCCATGCGGTTGCCCAGGCCGTCAAGATTGCGAGGGAGTTGAAGGGCGAGCAAATTGTTATCGTGAATCTTTCTGGACGCGGCGATAAGGATGTGAACACGGTTCAAGAGAGTCTCAAATCTGAAATCTGAAAAGTTGGAGTCTGAATCTTGCGCCGAATCGAAGCTGCGTTTAGTAACTTAAAACGGGAAGGGAAGTCTGGTTTCATTCCATTCATCACCGCCGGCGATCCTGATCTCGAGACAACCGCGGCGCTATTAATCGAATTTGCAAACTTCGGCGCGACTGTCATCGAACTTGGCGTGCCCTTCAGCGACCCGATGGCAGATGGCCCGGTTATTCAGCGCGCTTCGGAGCGAGCCCTGAGCCACGGCTTTGGGTTGAAAGAGATTTTCGCAACCACCGCTAGAGTCCGCTCGCAGATTGAGACGCCACTCGTCCTGTTCAGTTACTTCAATCCACTTTTGCAATACGGCATCGATAAACTGGCCCACGATGCGAAAGATGCCGGTATCGATGGGGTCCTGGTAACAGACTTAACGCCCGAGGAGTCGGAAGAGTTTGCCGCAGCTTTGAAGGTGAACGACCTGGACATGATTTTTCTGGTGGCGCCAACATCTACTGAGGAACGTTTGCGTATGATTTCTGCACATGCAAGTGGCTTTGTATATGCCGTTTCTCGTGCAGGTGTCACCGGGGCTCGCGAGAATTTGAGTCTTGAGGCAGAATTACTCGTCGCGCGAGTGCGAAGGTTTTCCAGTTTGCCGGTTGCGGTTGGTTTTGGTATTTCGACCGCCATGCAGGTGGCCGAAACTTGTGGCTTCGCTGATGCGGCAGTTGTCGGTTCGGCGATTGTTGCTGAAATTGAAAAGCGCGCCGGGTCGGCAAGTCTCGTGAACGAAGTCGGGCAGTATGTGCAGAGTTTAATTCCTGCGGGAGTAAAAACTGCATGAAGGAGACTCTCGATGCCGGCTCGGGAATCGGGCGCGGTGCTGCGGTGGTGCTTGTGCTGCACACGCCGCGCGAAAAATGCTGGGGAGTGCTCGACGATCTCAACCAGGCAGGAGTATTCCTGCGCGGCCTGGACCTGAACGCGTTCGACGATTGGGTGCATGCCCTGGTGCACAACGAACCGTTCATGGGCTTCGGCGACTTGTTCTTTCCCATGTGGCGGGTCGAGCGCATCGCGAAAGATGAAGCGGCTGGCGGAGTGCCATCGCTTTGCGAGCAGGTTGAAAAAAGAACGGGGCGTAAGCTTCAGGAACTTCTGCGGACAGACGATCGCCGAACCGGCTAATTTTAGGCGTTGAGGCGCAACCGTCCGGGCGGCCGGAGCAGAGAGGGCTGCGGTTGCGCCCAGACCGAGTTGATAACCCCCAACCCTCCGTGAAAATAATGTTGTTGCAAGCATGAAACGCTGTTCCATTCTCGCGTTTTGTATGGTATAGTCCGCGCAAACAGGCGGCAAAGGGAATCCAGCCGCGGACTCGTGAGAAAAGGAGCGGAAGAAAGCGATGTATGTCATGGCAAATG
>JBDUDV010000049.1:0-25131 GCA_040002755.1 Acidobacteriota bacterium
GCGCGCCCCCTACGATCACAGCAATACCCACCGCCTCTATCACTTTCGCCAGTAAGTGTATAATCGAGTCCATCATCGTCTCAGTCATGCAGATGCCCGCTCGGCGACAAGGTGGAGAATCCGATTCAGCATGAAACTAACCATGTAGCCACCTAACTATGTATATCTGGTTTCCTTATAAACCTGGTGGTCAGTGGCCCTTCCGCAGAAGACCGGATGCTTGGCTCCGCTAAGTCGTTAGCAGGCAGCGTTAACATTTGCTACGTCGCACGCTCCGGGTTTATTCGGATCCTAATAATACCGGAACCAGTTTGCACAAAGCGATCTAATCTTGATCCTGTTATCTCACGATTCAGGTCGCAGTTCTCCGCCTCATTTGTTGTGATCGCGGTAGGCGGCGACACCTTCGATGGCGCCGTCGTGCATCCGTTCCGGGCGCACGTAGAGCCAGTGCTTCGCAAACTCTTCGTCGGTCATCGTGAGCTCACGTTCGCGTTCCATACTCTTCAGCCAGGCCTCGACCCACTTGCGCAATTCTGAGTCGTTGTTGAGCGCGGTGCGCGCGGCGTGCATGTTGAGAGGTGTGCTCATGTTTTCCTTTCGGTCCCAAGAACTTATGGGTCGCCCGCTTACGCAGGCGGTTCTGACAAGCAATACGGTTTACAACAACAATGTATCTACGCGATGGGCGTGCACCATGTTTTCACACGGCGACCAGGCGAAGACGGTGAAGCGACCATCCTGTGAAGCGACGAGCGCCAAACCGTCGCGTTGATCGTGTACGAACTGCGCCGCCGACAGGTGTCTGGTGCCTCCATTTTGCGCCGGGTGAATCAGCACGGGCCGGTCGCCAACGACCGGCTCAGTCGCCACCATTTGATCAACGTGCGCGCTGCCTTCCGGCCGTCGAATCTTCGCGCCAAATGCCAGCACCTGATACTGGTCATTGATAACCGTTGCCCCGTCGACCGCGGTCAAACCGGCCACAGTGTCGACCGAGCGTCGGACCGCGGCGTCCAACATGTTCTCGTTCGACTCGTTGACTTCCTGTCGCATCAACTCCGCGAGTGCTGAGAAGGGCGGTGTCACCGCATATAGAATCGGGTGCACGATCGACTGTCGCCACAATTCCGAGCCAGTCGGCACAACCAGCAGCGAGCCACCGTGTCCGTGGGCTCGCATTGAGGCCGCGAGCTGCACGTGCAAATTAAACTTGTGGTCCCACGAGCCGGGCGAAGTGAAGGGAAGGAGAGCAGCGAGCAACTCTGGACAGTCTGGCAAACTAGCGCCATGCTCGTCCACGATCTTTACTTCTTCGCCCTTCAGCACGGCGACGTTCGCAAACTTACCAAAGCCATCGAGGCGGCGATGTTTGATTACGAGCAGGCCAGGTTCGATAACTTCTAAAACAAAACAATTGCTGGGCACTTTGCGGGTGGCGCCCCAGACGTGTAACTCGCCGCCACCGATTCTGCGCCGCAACGACGCATCACGCGCGACGCCGAGATGAATTCCCGGTCGCTCAACAGCAGGTCCAAGTTTTGTTAACACGTCTGGATTTAGCGGCAGTGGCCGCTCAAATATCAGCGGTTGCGGTACCTGCTCGTGAGGAAAGAACGCCAGCGAAATTTTGGGCGAGCGGCCTTCTTCGCGCCGCAGGCTGGCCCAGAAGGTGGCGTCGATGATTGCTTCAATCGCCGCGCGATCCGGATTCGGCGCGAGCTGCTCCTCGCCCCGCTCGCGAGCTGCCGCGAGGTGATGAGCGAAGTGCGTCTCGATAGAAGAAGCGACGGCGCGCGCCGCCTGGTAAGTGGTTTCGCGGATGTTGGTTATTTCGATTGTCATCGGTACTAATTTCAGTTTTCAATTGTACTTAGCAACTTTCTTCTGGGACCGCGGGCTTCCCGCCCGCAATGAGCGCACGAAGCGCGAAAGAAGGGATTAAAGAAAGCGCCCTCCGAAAACTGCGCGCCTGCGGGGCATTTGCGGGCGAGACGCCCGCACTGCTAGTAATCGCTCGACTGTTTTAGTGCATCCTGAATGGGCCGCCGTGGGGCTCTGGTTCCAAATCGGGGCGCGTCGAATCCTGCACCACTTCGTGCATCTCCAAAACGTTTGCCTGCGGAAATGCATCCTTTGGCAGCGTGCCTGACTGCGCGTGTCCCTTAACAAACTCATCAGACCTCACCCAGTTTAGAAAATCCTGCCGGCTATTCCAAAAGGTGAACACTACGTAAGGCTCACCGTCATTGACCGGACGCAGTACGTGGTTGGAAATGAATCCCGGCATTTTGTCGACGAGTCCGGCGCGGTCGCGGAACCTCTGTTCGAAAGCATCGGCATATTCCTGCTTGACGTAAATACGATTAGCGACAGTGATCATTTCGTAGTCTCCCTTGATGAGATGATAACACCGCGGCAGGCGGAACGATTAAGGACGAGGGCTGAGCAACGCGCGCACGTTGCGATGCGTTTAATCCTTCATCCTTGATTTAATCATCCGCTGTCGGCTTCGTCCGCAGTCGCTTGATATCAGCGCGCCGCGCTTTTTCTTTCAAAGTGCGGTCTTTAACGCCGGGCGGGACGCGCGTCGGCACGCGCCTGGCGGGACGGTAGTTCAGTTTCTCAATCTTCTTCCGCAGCTTTCCCAGGCAAACCTGTTTATTGCGATGCTGGCTGCGTTCCTGTTGCGACGTGACGACCACACCCGATGGCAGGTGCCGGAGACGGACCGCACTCTCGGTCTTGTTAACGTGCTGTCCGCCCGGCCCACTCGAACGAAATGTTTCAACCTCACACTCGCGCAACAAGTCGACATCTGATTCCGGCAGTTTGATCATTTCAACCTCGAGCCCCACGCGCCTCGTACGACGAGCTGGTTCGAGCATAATACCTTACCCGGCTTGCGGCGCGGCCATTCGGGCTGGAAAATGAGGATGCAATCCCTCCGCAGGTCGCGAATCGTAAATAAGATTGGCCAACATCGGTGAGGAAGACCATGCATAGACAGAATATTTTGGCGGTAGGGTTGCTGTTGGTGATTTCGCTGGCCGTGGTTGCCGCCGGCCAGGCCAGCGGACGCGGCACGCTTGGGGTAGTTAGTTATGCCGTTGCGCGATTAAGTCACGCTGGCTTTAACAATCCTCCTGCGGCGGTTTCAAAAAGCACCGCGCCGGCCGCACCCGAATTCGCGCCCGGCGACTGGATTAATTCCGAACCGCTCACGCTGAAGAGTCTTCGCGGTCGAGTTGTGCTCGTCGAATTTTGGACCTTCGGCTGTTTCAACTGTCGCAACACCTTGCCGTCGGTCAAAGATTGGGACGCGAGCTATCGCGATAAGGGGTTGACGATCGTGGGTGTTCATTCACCGGAGATGGACGACGAGAAGAAGCTTGAGAACGTGCGCCGGGAAGTGGCTTCGCTTGGAATTCATTATCCGGTTGTCACTGACACCGACTATGTGACCTGGCGCGCTTATGAGGTGGAGGCGTGGCCGACGATCTTTGTGCTGGATAAGTCTGGCCGCATTCGCTGGAATCATGTTGGCGAAGGCGCTTACGACCGGACAGAGCAGGTCATTCAGAAACTCCTGGCTGAAAGCGCCAAGACGCCTTAGGCGGAACGCTTCGCCTCACTCTAAAAAAAAAGACTAAGCTCCTGTAAGCCACGATTTGCGGCCATAGAAAACGAAAGCGCAAAGCAAAGCGCTCACAAAAGCAGGCAATGCCGTGCCCACACCCGGACCGAGGATCGAGACCACGATCGCACCGATCATGATTATCAATAAACCGAGGGCGGCGAGCGGCGTTAACTGACGTCGAATGCGAAGCAGTCCCGGAAGGACAAGTCCGAACGCGCCCAGAATCTCACACACGCCGATGAACTTCATGAAGAGACCAGGTAGGTGAATCTGGTTGGGCGGTCCCATGGCCGCCATCTGCTCCGGCGAGTAATACAGTTTTGTCCCCCCCGCGAGCAAGAACATAGCGGCGAGCAATACTTGAAAGACCCACAGTAAGATGTTCATTATCAGTTTCTTCCCTGTCGCAGTGGAGTGAGTTTGCGCAACCGCTCGTCGCGCAAGTAGAGTCCGCCCCAAAGCAGTATGCCGAAGATGATTGGTAAAGAAATCGGAAACAATCCCGCACCTACGCGCACGTGCGTGGCTACAGCGCCGCCAAGATAACCTGTTAACAGCATCGCGCCAAGCACCGCGGTGCGCGGAATCAAATAGAGAACTACTGAGATCGTTAAGACGATTCCGAGCGGCAGAATTACGTTCTCCGGATATCCGAGCTTAAGCGTTGCTTCCACCACAGGCGCCGGGTTGAATAACTTCATGACGCCATCAACCAGCAGAAACAGCGCCGGAAGCCAGCTCATGATGCGGCCGCCCCAAAGCGCGCCCTTTGAAACTGAAGTAGTTTGAATATCGGCTTGCAGGATCTCTCCTCCGCAGAACTTTGTTAACCGCCGGATAACAAATTGAATTTGATTATCTCTTCACGCGGGCTTCGTTCTCTTTAATGCGCGCCTTGACGAGCTTCTTCACCAGTGTCGCTGGAAGTAGCTTGCCGGTTGGGAAGCGGATGGTTCCCCTGGAGGTTTCGTATGACTTGAGGTCCGCCTCGTACTGCTTAATTGGGGCCGCGCCCGGAAAGAAGCTGCAATGGTTTTTGAACGCAGCATAAGATACCAGCATTCGTCCGTCTAATTTGAACGTTGGTACCTTGTAACTGATAACCTCGATCGCCTTCGGCGCGGCAGCCCTGATCGTCTTGCGAAGGTTTTCAAGCGTGGCTCGCGCCTCTTCCGGCACAGCGGCGAGATATTCATCAACGTCGCTGACTGGATCCTGGTTGGTAGATTTTCTAGTAATCATTGTCTTCTCCTGTTTGCGCCTCAAGCAAAAGCTTGCTGGAAGCGGCAGACCTCATGACGGTTCCTGATAAAGGCCGAATACGTTTCCCGCCGGATCGCTGAAGTGCGCGGTTATCTCAGGCGCGTCCATGCCAATTGGCTGCACGAGCTTGCCGCCGTGGGCAATCACGGCATCAAGGGCCGCAGCAACACTGTCAACCATGATGTGGACCAGGAGACCGGGATCAGTAGCTGGTTTTCTTTTGGTCACCCAAGTCCCGCTCACCTCGCCCACGCCGTCATCAAAGGTGACACTGCCATCGTCGCGCACTCTGATGTGCCAACCGAATACTTCTTTGTAAAAAGATGACGAGACATTGATGTCAATCGCCGGAATCTCGATGTAGCATATCTTGCCGTTTCCCGTCGTCGGATGCTTGATGTCTGACATAGTTGTTCTCCAGCAGGCAATAGATACGAGGTGGATGATCTGGCGACGCAGAGAGCCCGCAAAGTTTTCCTGCCTACCAGTAGGACCGATCCACCCGATCCCGAGGTCACTTGGGATGTTCGTAATTGATCATCCAGTGAATTCCAAATTTGTCCTCAAACATTCCAAAGTATGCTCCCCAAAAAGAATCCTGAAGCGGCATTTCGGTCTTTCCGCCTTCCGCCAGCGCATTGCCAATTCTGTCCGCTTCTTCCTTGCTGTCTGGATCGATGGCGATGTGGAAATTGTTTCCCATCGTCACTTTCTGCCCCATCGATTCGAGAGCGTCACCGGCCATCAGAACATTACCGTTCCCGATCGGCAACGCTATATGCATGACCTTGTTGCCTTCGCTTGCCGGCCTTTTATCGCCGCCCGGAGACTCCTTCCAACGCATTATCGTCTTAAACTCTCCACCGAACACCGACTTGTAAAAATTGAATGCCTCTTCGGTATTACCCTCAAAGGTTAAGATTGGATTGATTGTGGTCATCTTTGCTTACTCCTTTTGCTCCTGGTTTTTGGTCTATTCAGCCTTTGCCGAGTACTTCCGTCTTGTTTCATTCTTGCTCATAGGCTTGCTTTAGAGTGGCGATGTCAATCTTGACCATCTTCATGATCGCCGCCATGACCCTTTGTGATTTCTCGACGTCCTTATCTTTCAGATACTCGATCGCGATTGTGGGAACGATCTGCCAGGAAAGACCATACTTGTCTTTGAGCCAGCCGCACTGCACTTCTTTCCCGCCGGCGGAAAGCTTTCCCCAAAAATGATCAACTTCTTCCTGGTCCTTGCAATTCACGACGAACGAGACGGCCTCAGTGAATTTGAAATTTGGCCCGCCATTGAGACCGACGAATTTCTCTCCGTCGAGTTCGAATTCCACAGTCATTACCGATCCCTTCGGTCCGGGGCCAGTATCTCCATAGCGCGAGACGCTCACGATTCGTGAATTCTTAAAAACCGAGACGTAGTAGTTGGCTGCCTCTTCCGCCTGAGTGTCGAACCATAAGAACGGGGAAATCTTCTGCATTTTGTTTCGCCTCTAAATTAGTTTTCACAATTTCCGAATCATCGGAATCACTCGCGCAACTGCCTCGCACGGAGCAGTCCGCCAATCAAAGAACATGGCAACGCGATCACCACGAGCGTTAGCGGATACCACTTGGGCCCGAACTCTGGTCCCTTGGTCCAAGTGCCGATGACAGCCGCGGCGCTCAGGACAACACCGATGATGCCGAGCACCAACGCGTGTGCGACAGGCCGATCGGGCGCGAGTCGCGCGACAACGTAGCCTCCAATAATGCCGTCTACCGTGCGATAGCCGATTGCCAGCAGCCATAACGACGCGCGCATTGGCTGGAACCACGGCGGATAAACTCCTGTCTTATGCATAACGAGGTCGATGGTGGTGTCAAGAATTGCCACCACGAAAAGTCCAGCGAGCACGGCGCCAATGCGACGCACGACTCGGCGTGACCGTTTCGTTTCCAATGCTTCAGAGTTTGTCATGAATATCCTTCTCGCGAATACTTACCCTTGCTCGTCAGCGCTGGGACCATATGAAGCGGGTACCGGAATATCCAGCAACCGGAGGTAAACTGAAAACTGCCCGCGATGATGGATAACATGACTAAAGACGAAGTCTCGGAGCACGGCCGCTCGGGACTTTTCAAACATCACACGTCCCATGATTTTCAACTTCCACGGCTGCTCCAGACTTTCCTCCGTTGCACCGGCCAGAACTTGTTTGCCCCTGGCGACGTTCAGGTCGAAGGTCTTGAGCAGTTCAGTCGCCGACGTAGCTAGATAAGGCTTGTAGGTTGCCGGATTGAAATCCCACTCGTCCTGATTGAATATCGCATCAACCCAGGAAAGCATTTCTGTTATGTGCGATGCCAGCCCAATGGCAGTGAACGATTTTTGGTGCGGCCGCCAGTCCAGTTTGTCATCGGGCAAGCGTGAAAGATGTTTCCGCGTCGTTTGGGCTTCATGCTCAAACTCTGTAATCAGCGAGTCGATTTGCTTCATTGTTTTCTTCTCCTTAAATGCTGCGTGTGTTGAGCCAACCGAATTATCGCAAGCCTCAACAAAACTGCCTTAACTCCAGAGCAGGTAAAGGTTTATAGCCACGGGATAGAGGCCTAAGTCTGGCGATCTTGTCTCTCCGGGAATGGCTAAAAACCATGCAATAAATCCGTCTCGGCGAAAAGCTACTGCTTCGCGGCTATCTGCGCGCGCTGTCGCTCCTCTTGCTCGCGGAGTTCAGGAGTAAACTCGTCACCGAAGTCTGCCGCCTCAAACACCTGGCGAATCTCCACCTCGGTATCCTCGAACGGAGCACGCTTGAGCCACTCGATCGCCTCGTCCAAAGACTTCACCTGCCACATCCAGTAGCCCGCGACCAGCTCTTTGGTTTCGGCGAAGGGACCGTCAATTACAGTCGCATTTCCGCCAGAGAATTTCACGCGTGCGCCCTTCGAACTCGCGTGCAGACCTTCACCGGCAAGCATCACGCCCGCGTTCACCAGTTCTTCGTTGAACTTGCCCATCGCTTTAAGCAGTTCCTCGCTGGGCATGACGCCCGCTTCCGAATTTTTGTCAGCTTTAACAATAACCATGAATCGCATCTTTGTTTCTCCCTTTGATTGTTTTGAATCAGAACGTGTTGCCGAAATGTGTGCGGATTGCCGCAGGTTTCGGTTTCCTACTTACTAATCGAATCGCGAGCCGCGAGATCGACCCTCCCGACAGAATATTTCTGGTACTGCGCGAAACTAATTTTCCGGCAATCCACCGATCTCCATCACTGGCCGGATCTCGATGGTGCCGAACCGTGCCGGCGGCACTCGTTCAGCGATGCTCATCGCCTCGTCGAGATCGTTGGCCTCGATTACGTAGTACCCCCCGAGTTGTTCACGCGTTTCCGCGAACGGACCATCAGTTACAATGCGCTTGCCCTCGCGTACGCGCACGCTGGTCGCCGTCGCAACGGGGTGCAGTGGACTAGCGCTTAAGTACTGACCCCTGAGGTTTAGATTCTGGGTGAGCTGAGCAGACTCGACATAACAATGCGCCCGCTCTTCATCGGTCATGGCCTGTTCATCCATGTACACCAACAACATGTATTTCATTTTCGTCCTCCAGTATTTAACTGTCTTCAGGAAGTCTTTGCTGACTCTGGCTGTACCACCGGCCTGACTTCGATGGTGCCCATGCGGGCAGAAGGAATCCGGCCGGCGATCTGTTTTGCTTCATCCGCGTCTTTGGCTTCGATCATAAAGAAGCCGCCAAGCTGCTCACGCGTCTCGGCAAAAGGACCGTCCGTGACCATCTGCTTGCCATTGCGTACACGGACGCTGCTGGCAACGCCGGTCGGCTGCAACTGATCGCCTACAAGATATTTGCCTTCGGCCTGGAGCTCTGAAATCAACTGCCGGAATTCGAGGTAGATCTGTTGGCGCTCGATCTCGCTTAGTTTGTTCCAAATTTGCTGGTCATGGTAAATCAGTAACATGTATTTCATATTGGTCCCTCCACCGTTGAATCGAACGGCGACCGGCCGGATCGACACTTCACCATAAACTTTTTATTATCGAACATGCTTCCAAACGCCAACGCCGCGGTAGACGCAGTGTATCACTCGGACTGGGGCCGGATCGTGGCCACTCTGATTGGACATTTCGGCGACTTCGAGCTGGCTGAAGAGGCCGCGCAGGAGGCGTTTCTCGCCGCCGTCGACCAGTGGCGGACAGATGGTGTGCCGGAATTTCCGCGTGCCTGGATTGTGCAAACGGCGAAGTTTAAGGCTATTGACCGCCTGCGGCGACGGACGCGGCTCAGCGAAAAGCTTGAGTCATACGCTGAATTGATTCCTACGGTTGCGCATCCGAATTACGATACTGATGAAATCTCTGACGACCGGTTGCGCTTGATCTTTACCTGTTGTCACCCCGCGCTCGCGCCCGAAGCACAGGTCGCGCTGACGCTGCGCACTTTGGGCGGTCTGGAGACTGACGAAATCGCGCGCGCGTTTCTGGTGCCCGCCACAACCATGGCCCAGCGGCTCGTGCGCGCAAAGCGAAAGATTCGCGACGCGGGTATTCCGTACAAAGTACCGGACACCAACGACCTGCCCGCACGCCTCGAGGCCGTGTTGACAGTAATTTATCTGATCTTTAACGAGGGCTACGTCGCGACCCACGGTGAGCCGCTGGTTCGTGCCGACCTCTGCACTGAAGCGATCCGGTTGGGGCGTCTGGTGGGAATGTTGCTGGCGCCGGCTACTCCGGGCGAAGTTGCAGGCCTGGTGGCGCTGATGCTCCTCCATGATTCACGGCGCGAGGCGCGTTTGGATGAGGCTGGCGATCTAGTCATCCTGGAGGATCAGGATCGTGGACGCTGGAATCAAGCGCAGATCGCAGAGGCGCTGCCGTTGACGGCGGAGGCGATCAACGGTCAACCTGGTCCTTTTGCGCTTCAAGCGGCTATAGCGGCGGAACATTGCCGGGCGGTGCGACCGGAGGACACAAACTGGCGCGAGATCGTGCGGCTCTACGATCTTCTCGAACAGCTACAGCCTTCACCAATTGTTTCGCTGAATCGCGCCGTGGCGGTCGCGATGGTGGACGGTTGCGGGCCCGCGCTGGCTCTGGTCGATTCGCTCGCCGTCGAACTCAGCGACTATCACCTGCTTCATGCTGCGCGCGCAGATCTGCTGCGGCGCCTGGGTTCCAGCAGGGAAGCGGCGCAGAGTTATGAACGAGCGCTCGGGCTGGTGACTAACGAAAGTGAACGTCGATTTCTTGAGCGCCGCTTGCGCGAAGTGAACTCGGCGATGGTTAGCGGACAACAAACTGAACCGATTTAAATGATGACGTTATGGCGCCCGAGCGCAGATTTCTAGAACCGCAGGAGTGCATCGAGGCTCCAGGGGCCAGGGCCCGCAAACATTATGAAGAAAAAAATGAAGCAGAAGAGCACCGCAGATTCACCGCCATTCAAGTTCGGCCAAAAACCCTTCGGCGCGTGAGTTGTGAAGTAAGCGACGGCCATCAGACCGCTCAAGAAAAACGCTACCGGACGGGTGAACAGTCCCAGAAGCAACAGTAGTCCACCGAGGAATTCCAGAATTCCGGCGACGCCATAGAGCGATGCGAGCGCGGGCCTGCCGCCAGGAGGCGCGGAAGGATAGGCAAAAAGTTTTTGTGAGCCGTGGAAGGTGAACAGAAATGCTGCGACTATGCGCAGCAAACTAAGCGCATATGGGGACCATGGAATAATGAACGAATCAAACCTGGTCATCCGGTTGTCATTTCGTCATTAGATCTAACCATTGTAAATACGGCATGTTCACGCGCCAACTTTCTTCGCGACATCGCGCGCCATCTGCAGGTGAGCCTGGAGCGTCGGCAGCGTTTTTCCAGCAAACGCCTTAACATCAGGATCCGTACCCTCGTTGGCTTGGGTCTGAAACTCCTTCACGTCTTCCTCGTGATCTTTCACCATCGCAGACATGTACTCTTTATCAAACTCCCCGCCGGAAAGCTTCGAAAGTTTGTCCATCAGCGATTTTTGATCCGAAGTCAAGTCGGAGGGCAGCTGGATATTCTTTTTCTTAGCCACCGCTTTTAATTCAGCGTTCGCGAGTGTGTGATCCGAGATCATTCGCTGTCCAAATTCCTTGACCGACGGATCGGCAGCTTTCTGGACCGCCAGTCTGCCAAGTTCCACCTCGGCCATGCCCCCTGGGCCAGCGGCAGCGGCAAACTTTGAGCTGTCCTTGGCAGACGAGCAGTTGGCAAGAATAATTGATAACGTTAAGACGACTAACAGTCGTAGCACAGTTTTTTCTCTCATTTGTTTGTCCCTAACCCTCATTGAACTAAGCTGAAACTAACTTAGCTTGCTAAATTGAACCAAGCTCTAATCGATCTGGATCCCGCGTTCGCGCGCGAGCCCCCGCGCCTTCATGACCGCGTCCCCGTCGATGATGCCGGATCCACTGGCCCACGCCGCTATTTCCTCGGTGGGTCTGCCAAGCACCAGCGCTAGTTTTTCATTGCTGGAATCAAAACCGGCATCGCGAATACTGCGAAGGATCTTTGCAGCCTCGATCTGGTCCGTACCGTGGTCGTCGATAACAATATTGCTTTCAGGAAGCAATTGCCGCGAAAAGTCATTTAAGTTTTGACGATTGCCTCTGGCAAGGCTTTGCTTTAGCGACACGTTTCTGCGTCCAAACAGGAAGAGCGAGACTACGCCAACTCCCAAAGCCGCCAGGGCCACCAAACGTTTCCTCATCGGTTCAGTCCTCCAGGTTGCTGTTTTCAGTTTCCTCGATTTCGCAAAAAGACGTGATGCAGCTTCCAGCGTAGCAACTAGCAGGCCAGTTGATTGAGATTCATCAATGAAGGATTTAAAGGAAGGCAGCAGGCAGATCAGAAACAGCAATGGGTAAAGCGTTCTAGAGCAGATACTGAGCTCGCTGATGGGCTGGACTGAGGGCCTTCATGCTGGACAGGCTTGTCGGATCCACGAGGAAGTGCCTTCAAATTAGTCAGGTCAAAGAATCTTAACGTATCGCACTCGTACAACACTCAGGTTTCAAGAGCGCAAGTCAGCTGGCTTTGCGCATGCTACTTGGATTCGTCCTGAGTAGATCCCTGGTTACCCAGTTCCAACACATCGGCATAAACGATTCTCGTTTCAATGTGGGCTTCCGGACCGCCAATGAAGACCTCAAACTCTCTGATTACCAGACGCAATTTGTAGCTGCCGTGGTCGGCTGGGAGTTCGATTCTTCCTTTCCAGTTTGTAATGCCATTCGGCCCGTCTTGCGGGTACAGCTCAACGTCAGACTTCGGCACCGGCACCCAACCGAGATCCGTGCCGACCAGCTGCGACTCCAATGAAATCGTGATGTGGTTACCGTGAAGTTTCTCAGCGGCGAAAGTGCCGAAGTTGGGAATTTCCAACTCAGCGCTGGACGACCTGAAGCAAAAACCGGATATCGCCACCGAGAGGTGGTTATCCAAATCGAACGTGACGGCCGCCGAACGGTCTGGTGTGAGCTGCGCAAAATCGGCCATCACCACCCGCGAGAGGTGCGCGTTTGGCAGCGAGTTTGGTTGAAAGCGCGCTAGCGCCATACGTACAAACGGATAGTAGGTATCGCCCGCGTCGATCTCGATATCGCAGAACCATAACTTGCGGTCTGGATCGTATTCAACGTCATGACCGGCAACTGCGACGTTGGCGCCCTCCAGCTCGTCCAGCGTAACTCCGGACATCGACGCTGTGGTCAACTTGAAATCACTAATACTCGGGGAAGGCTTTGGCAATGCAGAACTCCAAAGCGGATCCTGGCCCCATTGCGTGACGTAAGGCTTCAGCGGATCGTTTGGTGGCGCCGACGAACCGCCGAGGCCGGTGATCACGGTGCTGATGATTCCGGGAGCGACTCCGAACTTTGCGCCTTCACGCATTACCACGCCAAGTTTTTCTTCATCGCCGGACGAATACCACGGCCGTTCCAGATACACGCGCAAACCGTTGCCGATGCGTTTGCTGCTGAGCACCTTGCCACGCCCGACACGCGAGTTGTCCGGCCGCAGAGTCAAATCCCCAAGGGTTGGGGATTTCCATTTATGCGTGCGGTCGCCGGTTTCGGATGGCGGCGGATCCCATTTGAAAGTTGGCACCACGTAAAGCACCTTCGGCGCCGCCGGTCGTGCGGAGTTCAATATCTTATAAGTTTCGGGCACACTACGTCGTGTGACGTTCCCGGGGATGCTGGTGATTTCGGGAGGGAAGTATTCACGAAAACGCGTGGTCGCTATGATCTGGTAATCGACGGCGCGATACTTTGTATCGTGAAATTCCTGCCGTGGTTCAAAAGGATCGACCTTGAACATGTCGGCTGCGCCCTCATCGACTTTTATTTCGAAAGCGTTGCCTTCCAGTGAAAGTTGGCGCGGTCCGGGTTCAGACAACGAGTCCATCCATTCCGTCCACTTTCCCTGAACTTCAATCTTACTCGTGCTCCTGACGCTGAGATCCACGTTGCCTTGAAACCGCGCGAACGTGTCGCCAATCCCCGGCTTCAGCGCCTGCATCTTGTAGAACTTTGGTTCCTTGAGCGGCTGCTGCACGGCATGAACCAGCGTTAGTTCACGAAACGGGGTGATCATCCAGTGCTGGCCGGCGGTCGCGTACGACTCTAGAGCGACTTGCCTGGTCAACCATCCCCAAATGCCCATTTGCATTAAGTCGTCTTTATTCAGGTAAGAACTGAATCTAACGCGCGCCACTTCGGCCTTTGGCAGAAACACCGTCAGCACGTGTTTCTTCCATACCGGATCGCCGGCGCCTTCGACGATGCGAATACGGAAGGGAACCGCGTCAGGCCAGCCGCCGTCGAATTGCACCTTGAGCACATTGATCTTCTGAGCGGGCTCGTTGGGATCGAGACCATTGAGTTGAACTTTGGTCGCTCCAGGCTCGGAGGCGAGCGGCCCGGAACCTGAAACATGCGGCAAGTCGACAAACGCGATACCGCGAGCGAACGGATCAGGCAAATACGGCAGCAGCAACTCGTCTTCTTTGTGAATCACATACTGACCCGCCGCGAGCGCGCTCCCCGGCGGATCGAGCGGCAGTGTTGGTGGCGGCGGAGCGATGGGCACGCTCTTCGGCGTAACCAGCTCAATGCCACTCACTGCTTTCTTCGAGTCTGTTTTCGGATCGTAGACCTCCGTATCCAAAAACGTGCCTGATTCCTTCAGCGCCAGCTTGTATCCTTTGTCGTAGTCTTTTTTTGTAGTCGATGGCGCATCGTAGCCGACAAACTCATCAAACTTGCCGTGCAACTCGGCCAGCTGCTGCGAAGTCTTTGGCGGCGCAACGTGGCGTTCGTTTGCTTCGTGGTACTGGTATTCCTTCTCCTTTATCGCATCTTTAACTTGCGGCAGCTGAATGTAGTCGGCGGCTGTCTGGTCGTAGTTGCTGCGGATTACCATCCGCTCAACTGACTCACCATCGCTGACCCGATCGCGCAATAAAATCGCGGGCGGCACTACCGGATCGAACCGGACGAAAAAGTGTTCTTCCGATGCTTGCGTCGCGTCGTTTGAGTCGGCAGTGACTGAATTACCCGCGAGGTCGGCCGCCCGTGCACGCATGCGATAGGTGTGACCGAAGCGCAGACGCGGCAGCGATCCGGGTTCCGGTTTGAAAGATGTTTCGATGTTTACGCCCTCGATGCCCGCAGCGCTGTTTTGTACGGCCTCGACTTTTTCGGATTGGTTCGGCAGCGGATTACCGTTGCTGTCGTAGCCTTCGGAAATGATTGTTTTGCCGGGCCGCGCGGCGGACAGGCTCCAACCGTCCCATTGAAACATCGTTTCGTGCAGATAAAGATCAGTGTCGTTGGCTCCGCCCACGGTGGAACTCGCCGACGCGCCTTTCACGTAACCTTCGTCGCCAATTCGCAATGAAGGCTGAATTGAACCCGGAAAAGAATAAATGCCGATGCGTTTGCACAACGATCGCCAGACGGCCGAGGGCGTTGTCTTGTCAAAAATGTCTACGCGATAGCCGCGCACCAAATCGTCAGCATAAAGCAGCACGGGCAGGTTCATGTCGACGCCGGGTGGACTGTTTTCCACCGCTTGATTGTTTGGTCCCAGGGACTGAAATGCAGTCGCCAGCTTGAATGCGCGGGCGCGCTTCACCAGCGCCAGCCCGGAGGTGCGAAACGACGGCAATCCACCATCTTCAGGCGCGGTATAAGCGCGCGGCATTGAGAGCCAACGCCTCATGTTGGCGGCGAAGTCGAGCGCCTTCAGTGAGGCGCCGTCAACATCGAGCTGCACCAGATCGAAACTCGATTTAACGTTCGGCGAAAATCTTGCGTTTACACTCGCCAGCTTCACCATGCCGTTGCTCAGATCACTGTCAGGCTTGGGCTCGGCAACAAACTTGCTGCTGAGCAGTTTAGTCCAGGGCGCGAAGTCGTTATTGAATGGCGCTGCCGGCGCACTCCACTCCGGGCGCACGCGAATCGAATGCGAGGCCAGTAGTGCCGCCATTGATCCAGCCGGGACCTCAAGCTCCAGATCAATCACCAGCCCAACTTTGCGTTCGACGCCGGGGTAGTCCCCGAGGGCCCCCACCATTTGATGAAAGTCGAGCTTTGGTTTCGAGATACGTTTTGGCGGCGGCTGCGGATGTAGTTGTTCGTTGGTCAGGTCCTTGTTGCGCTTGCGATCATAAAAAAGATCAAGCTGCAGAAAGGCGAACTGCTCGGCCCCGGCGCCTTGAGTATCACTCGGGTCAAAGGCCTTCACCTGTTGCCGGCTCAGGACGCTATCGAGTCGCTTTTCGAGTTGCGAGCGCTGGTCCCTGATCCCGCCAACCCGGTTAAAAAAATCGTTCAGCGTGAAGGATCCTTCCGTACTCTTATTGGACCGGAACTTCGGCAAGGAGGTTGGCGACTGATCTCCGGCGCTGCTGTAAAGCCCTTTCAGAAATCCCATCACATCGGCGACGGGAAAGGTACGAATCACCCGTTTGCT
This sequence comes from Acidobacteriota bacterium, assembly GCA_040002755.1. Taxonomy (GTDB): domain Bacteria; phylum Acidobacteriota; class Blastocatellia; order Pyrinomonadales; family Pyrinomonadaceae; genus PSRF01. The sequence goes on from JBDUDV010000049.1 coordinate 15,929, forward strand.
GAGATCGGGAAACTTGTAAGCGCGCACGAAAGTGGTGGGCTTGAATAGTGTCGTCCAGAGATGGTTGTCAGGCTTCTCGCTGACAATCTTGGCCTTCACAGTTGGCCCACCTTTGAACTGCACCGCAAAATTGATCGCGTTAAGGCGGTCAGGCCAGTCAGCGAAATCAGGAAAGGCGTTGAGTTGCGTGTCGGTGCTGTTGTAAAGCCGCGGCGAGACGAAGACAGACAGCTTTAGCGTGTTGCCTTGAAAGCCGTTAGGTAGTGCGGTCCAAATGATTCGTTGAGTCTTTGGCATAGGTGATTAGGCTGCGAACGCCATGCAGTAGTCGTCCCAGGGTTTCACGGTTGCGCCGTTCAGCAGATATGGCGCCATCAGATCCGCAAAGAATGGATCACCCGCCGAGCCCTTAAACTTTCTTTCGCAGGTAAGCTCGACTGAAAAACTGAAAAAGAAGATGTCGACTTCGATGGTCAGCGTGGCGCGTCCGATTACCTTGCCGGTGCTGAACTCGTAGGTCAGCTCCATCTTCAGTTCAATCGAACAGGAAATTAAACCCAGCACGTCGACTTCACCGCCGATGCGCAGGTAGCCGGTCAGCGAGCCATTGCCCTTTTCAATCTTGAGGTAAATTCCGGCCATGATGTGCACACCGCCACTGGCCACACCAAAATCGACCGACAAAGACGCGCCAAACTCGAAGCTCGCTTCGAGAATCTGCACGCCGGTCGGATCCAGCGTGATTCCGAAGAAACCGCCGCCGCCAAGCATTGATACGGTTAACAAGAACGGACTCTCGCGCTTACAGAAGTTGAAATAGACGCTGAGCGGATCGCCGATGAACGGGATCGTGAAGCCGGCCCCGAGGCTCAAGTTCTGCAAACTGAAAATTCCGATGGCTATGTTGGGCAACGCCAGCGAAAAGCTCGCATGTATGCCGCTCGCGCTGACGTCAATTGCCGGCGGATCGCTGAAGCCGTCCAACGGAATCAGACTGCGCAACGTTTCGATGAAAGAAAGGACGCCGACGAAAGTGATTCCCGCAATGTCGACGTTGACGTCTGCCTTTCTCGCGGTGCCGGCAAGGAACTGAATTTTGTTAAAAGAGAGCTGTATTAGACTCGCCGGCGCGATCAGATCAAGCGTGAAATTGTCGAGACTGCAGACGATGTCTGCGGAAGGTGACGACTTGCCATCGGTGCGGGCGCGCACTTCGACGCCGATTAGCAGCGTGCATTTCTTGCCCCCGGCTTTCATGTTGTTGGCGAGAAACAGCGGATGGCTGGCATCGAAGCCCCAATCTTTGACCGTCGGCTTCCAATCAAAGCGGACCTTAATCTCCTTCGGAAGCTCCGTAGGAATTGCTCCCGCAAACGCTTTGACGTCGTTAATAAACGCAGTTGCATCGCCGAGGAAGTGGTTGAAGCTCGCGATGTTCTTTTGTAGTTCCTGCTTTGCGCCATTCGGGATATTTGCGCCGGGCAAGCCGGTCGCCAGGCTTTGGAAATTGCTGCTGAAGGTGCTCAGGTCCGAGGAAAGCTTTGCCAGCTTGGCATCGATGCCGTCGAAGGGCGGCTTAAGTATGTCCGGCATGTCAGTTTCAAGAATCGTCTTCGCGTCGGTGATCAACGCGTTGACGGTCCCGAGCAGACCGCCCCCAACCGAACCTTTTATTGCGTTGAGGGAATTGCGGAAGTTCTGCACTTCAACTAGAAACGCTTCGATGTTGTTCAGCGCTTCGGTGATGAACTTCGGAACCAGATCGAGCTTGTTGGCGAGCTGGCCTGGATCAACACCGCCGACGAGCTTGAACAGATCAATACAACCGAAAATCTTCGGGGAGAGTCCCGCGAAAAACTTCTCCGGATCAAATTGTCCCTGCGCGATCTTTGCTAGGCCGCCGCTGCCCGCATCGCCCGCCACCGGACCCATCAGGCGCGACAGTCCGGAGATCTTCATGTTTGGCGTAACCAGCGCGCCTGACTTGTCGCCTTTGCCCGAGAAGCTGAGGTCGATGGTGTTTATGAACTCGCCAAAGAGCTGGCCGTTATTGTTGACCGCGTCGTTCAGTCCATGCTTGAGATAGACCTCGGCATATTTGATTTCGCCTGACTGATGATTGTCAGCGATGTGTTTCAGCGAAGGGATAATTAGTTCAGCTTTGCGCACCGCCGGATAGAACTGTGGGCTGTCTTCAGGGAGATGGTTCAGCTCCTGGTCAGTGGGCACCTCGGCCCCGAAAGTAATTGTCTGTGTCTCGAAAGACGTGTCGCCGGGTTTCGCGCTGTCGGCGAGCATTATTGTCTGGCCGCGCATGTTGCGCTTGCGCCGCTCGAGTGGACCAGTATTCTCGAAGTCAGCCTTCGCCGGCTTCATTTTTAGATCGTCTTTGGCGGCGGCTTGATCGGCGAACAGCAACGGCATGGTGAACTCAGTTTCGTTGCCTTCGAAATCTTCCGCGATCAGATGAAACTGGAAGTCTTTGTTGAGCACTCTCGGCCAAAACAGCGATTGCAGTTGCGGCGCGCCGAAGATTTCAAGGTCGCTGTTTTGCGGATCGTCCAGATTGGGAGTGATCAAAGTGGTGAGACGCACGCGGCGAAACGGCATCTGGCGGTCGTAGGAGTTTCCATCTGACGTCTGCAGTCCGGTGCCGCCAAAGGTCTTCTCGGGTTCGCGCACGATGATGTACATTCGCTGACGCAGGTAAGCCGTGTTACCCGGAAGGTTGTTATGAAACTTTCGCTCAGTGACTTTTACGAGCGATGCGCGATGGCCGAAGGGAAAGAGATAGCCTTTATAAACCACGCGCACGTAATGATCGCGACCCATCGTGCCGCGCTGGCGCCACTCTTCAACGGTCAACGGGGATGGCGGCTCCCAGACGCCACGCGAATTGATCCACGCGCCCATCGAGCTCAGCATCAAGCGGTCAACTTCAACCGGATTCGGCTGGTAGCTTTCGCGAGTTGTTCTGCCGTTGGTTGCGGGAAGACTGATCGTGTAGTTCGAGGACAGGTGAACGATGTTGTAGCGATCGTCGGCATCCAGCGTCATGCGAAAGGGATCGTTGGCATGCGGCGGAGGCGAAAACGCATCGTCGTGAAAACCCAGATCGCGGGCCCAGATAGCTCGCACCGTTCGCAACGCTTCGTTGTGTTCGTCGACGCCATCATCATGCCGGACGCCTAGGCGGGTGTGCCAAAGCTCGGTGCGTTTTGCTTTCTTGGAGGTCACTGGCAGTTGCGCGTGGGCCCAGCCACCGAAAATATTCGGCGAAAGAATCAGCAGGTAAGGCAGCTCGAGCGCGGTTTCGTAATCACCCGGCGCGCGCGGTTTGGGCGGCCTGGCCACGAGCCCGACGTTGGCAATGATCGCCTTGATTGCCAGGTTGTCTTTCTGTACCGCGATCAAATTCTTGCCGGGCATGATCGCGTTAGCGTTGTTACGAGATAGTTTGATCACCTTTTGCGCGCTCGGCATGAACGGCTTGATGTTCGCCTCGTCGATCGTGGCGTTGACCAGCAATTTGCTCGGCAGAATCGCGAAATTATTCGGTAACTTCGGCGGCAGCGCATGCGGCACTACGCTCATGACGTATTGCCCGCACTTCGCCAGGAGCGCCTTAAGCGTGTAGGGGATTGGATCGGCGTTAGACGGCACGTGGAAAACAAGTCGGCTAGGTCCGGCGATGCGCGCCTTAACCGGCGGGCCATAGGGATCATCTTTGGGTTCCCCGGAATCGGGATCTGGCGGCTTGACCGGGTAGGTACTCTTGGCTGTTTCGAAGAAGGCCTGTTCGGCGATATTCTGCGGTTGCAGGTGGACCGCGATGTACGACGGGTTGCCGGAAACATCGCGCACTAACTGCGGAGTCGAATAGCCGGTTTCGAGCCTGAAGTTTACAAACTCGAGCCGCAACACCAGTAGGTCTTCCGGTCTTAGAACAACTGTCGAAAACGGGCCGCGCAGTTTCAAGTCGCCAAGGTTCTCCGGACCGATTGGAACCACGCCGATTGACGGCGTTGGCGTGGGCTGAGGTTGTTCGATTTGATCCGGTGTTTCGCGTGGCGTCGGCCGGGGCCGCGGTGTCGGAATAACCAGCGGGCCGATGATGATTCCCGGCCTGGGTCGCGGCGTTGGTGTTGGCGTCGCATTTGGCCCACCCGGGACTGTACCCGGTGGCGTTGGCCGCGTCGGTGGCCTGGTGGTCGGAGGTGGTGTTGGAGTCGGCGTTGGCGTGGGCCGAAAAATCAGGTTGGGCGGAATTCGAATTGGGCCAATGCGGCGCGGCGTTGGACTTGGCGTCGGCGTCGGTTGTTGTTGCGGATCGAGCAAATCAAAAGTGGAATCGTCAGTGCACTCCGTATCAAAGACCAGGCGACTACCTGCCGGGCACGGCACCGGTTGGACCGCCGCGCCCTCCATTTGAATCGCGGCAGCGCGCAGGGCCGGCGCGCAGTGCAATTTGAGAAAGCGTCCATCGCTGCTGGCTAAAGCAAAGGGAGTCTCCCCTGGAGTGTCTCCTAACTCGACGACATACTTTTGGTTTTGCAGGTAGACGGGCTCGCGATCAAACTGCGCGAGCAACACACGGTGTTGGTGTTGCTGATCGAACGTCACTGCCAGCATGGCGCTGCGCAGTGGCAGGAAGAATTCTTCTCCCACGACCCCTTTGAATTCGCGACTCGGTTGAAACGACAAACGGGAATCGTCGTTGAGCGGCTCGGCCACCAGTGCTTGCAGCAGTGCGCCGTTGCGGCTTTCGCCGGCCTCGACATGAATTGCGTCAAACGGGTTGCCGTTTACTTTAAGCTGCGCGCCTGGAGGCAGGGCGTTCGTCTCCGCGATCTCCCATTGACTCCAGTCATGATTGCCGCGCTCGAGTGAAACCAACGTGCGCTTGGCGGCAGGTTGAACCAGGAAACTCGCATCGTCTGTTGCCAGCAGCGCTATTGTCAGTGAGTCGGAAAGGATTTTTTGACTAAAGCCGGGCAGGCGCGCCAGTTTTGTGCCCTGCAGCTCGGTCACCCAATCAGGTGTGAAACGAGCACGCGCCGGGCCATGAGCGAGCAAGCGACCAGTCTGGCCCAGCTCGCAAACCGCTCCATCCAAACGTACCGCGGACGTCGCTGCTTCGCTCCCGGCCAGCCATTTTTCAAACGGCAAGGCAGCCTGGAAGTTGCCCAACTCCATTTGCAAGTGCATCCGCCAGCCTTTACCGGCGCGATCAAGTACGCAGTTGAGATCTGCTTTTAGCTTTGTTCCCGGATAAGTAGCGCCGTCAAGCTGGAAGCGAAGACGCGTTGCGGTTCTTTCGATTGTCAGTTTCGGTTTGCCGGTAAAACGTTGCGGGTCAATCACCCAACGTTCTTCACCGTTCAGCGAGAACGCCAGCCGGTTTTCATCGCCCTTGATTTCCAACGGTTGGACTTGACCACGACCCAGCAGCTTTACCCGCGAGGCTGCGCCCAACGCCGCGGTTCCGGTTAATCCCAGAAAATGGCGGCGATTGAAGTTCTTCTTGCGGGCAAGAATGACGAGTTGTTTTGCGCGTAGCGTGGAGAGATCAAATCGAAGGCGCCGCATCAGTGGTCCTCGCGATCAGTGAAAGGCCAACAGGATTTGATTACAAAGTCGGATGACAAACTCTTGCTTCGTCGGGTGTCACGGCTTATATCCGGCGTTGTGGCTCGCTGTCAATGATTCTTTTTCAAATCCGGGGGAATTCGTCAGGATGGTTTGCTAGGTCGCACAATATTAGCTTACCGAAAAGACTTAATCGACTAGCGGGGAAAAAACATTTTCCACGGACGGGCTAACGGTTGCGCGGAAGGCGTTCTCGTCCACTCAGCCTGGCCGGTTATTTTTCCAGACGTTGAGTTTGGAGGTCGGATCGATTAGGTCGCGACGTCGCATGAACGGTATGCGTTCCATAGTCATCTTGGTTTGCGAGTTTTTCACTGTTAATGGGCCTTGCGCGCTCTTGTCGTAAAGCTCCAGATGCAACATGGAGTTTGAAATGCTGGCAAGTTTGCCGACCTTTGCGATTGTCTGACCTGCCGTGACGTGATCGCCCTGATGAACCAATGCGGACTGCTGAATTTCTCCATAACGTGCGAGAAATGTGCCGTGATCAATTTCCAACGCGTAAGTGCCTTCATAAAATGGATACGGCCCCAGCGTCACGATCCCGGAGGTGATAGCGTGGATTATTGTGCCAACGGGAAAATAGAGATCACAACCCGCATGGGCGCGAGCGCCATGACTGCGCCTCGCCCCGAATGAGGGTATGCCATGCGTCCAATCGTCCGCTGGCAACTGCGCGAATGGAAAGACAAACTGGCCACCCGCCGGCTGCGGTGCGGCCGGGTTAGCAGGCGCAGGGTTCGCATCCCCTTTATCGCCCTCGAGCAAACTCATCAGTTCGTTCCAGGTACGTTGGCCGAAGCCGATAACGCCCTCGGGCGTAGTCATAAACCGCTCCTGAAACGCCTCGATGGCTTTCACGGTGTCTGACTTTGATTCGTCTGCGGCGATGCTCCCATCGATGCCACCGGGATCTAGCCGCGGTTGGCTCTCAATCATCGCGGCGAGACGAAGCATGTTCTGCACTGTCTCCACATCGTCCTTTTCATTTACCGCGCCTTTGCTCCGGCGCCCGACCGAATTCTCAATCTTGTATGCAAGTGCTGGCATCGATTTCCTCCGTAACGTCTTGGTTGGGGTTACTTGTTGAGGCGACTGTACTCCTCACCTGCTTAGGTTGAAATGCGACTTCGTGAATCGTTTATGCAATTTAATGCGTGAGCAGGCAATTCCAACTGAAGCCGCGCTGAATCCGGCTCCGCAGCGGTGCTGAGAGTAGCTAATGCGACATAACGCTCGACCGAACTTGAGAAAGTCTGTCGTTAACTTCTTTCGGCATATTCGTCTCCTTCACCCACAGAGCGTGTTGGTTTTGCAATTCCAGCCAAAGGGCCAAACCTCTCTGATACCAAATTTCAGCTTCGCCGGGTTTCTTTAAGGTTGCGAAGACATCGCCCAGATCAGTGTAGAGCCGCGCGAGCCCACGCCGGTAGTCTATTCGTTGACCGTGAGAGGAAACTATTGGCTCTTCAATCGCGCGTGCTTCCTGAAATGCTGCAATTGCTCGCGGCAGATTCCCACTCGCTTTCATCCCCTCGCCGGCGAGCGTCAAGCTGTCACCAAGATCGTCCGGGTATTCGACGTTAGTCGAATCAGAAGCGACAAGCGCTCGCCTAATAGTCAGTGTTCGCTGTAACAGCGACAACGCACGGCGATAATCTCCGGAGTCAAGCAGTGTTTCGGAAACGTGATGCGAGCAGTCACCCACATCCTTCTGCGCCCGAGCGTTCTGTGGCTCCTTTGCGAGAAAGTTTTCGTACATTGCCAGGCTGCGTCTGCCGTTTTCCAGCGCCTTGGGATAATCCCTCAATCCGCGATAGGCGTCGCCGACATGATCTAGAGCTGTAGCTTCCCCCCTTCCATATTCGACGTTTGTGGGCGCCTGAGCGGAAAGAGTTTCCTCGATAGTAAGCATCGCCAGGTGGTTGTCGAGGGATTTTTGGTAGTCACCCTTGATGGCAAAAATAAATCCTAATCGTTCGCGGCATACAGCAATTCGATGATTAACGGCTATGTCAGGAAATGCGCCGCGCTTCTGTTCCGCGAGGGTCAAACATTTCTGATACATCTCCAACGCTTCGTCGTAATTCCCGAGTTCAGACAAGGCATCACCGAGAAAGGCCGGGTTGCGCGTCGCGCTTTGATAAGTTTCGAAGTCATGCGATTGCGGCAAGAGTTCATCCGTGATCTTAGTCGCCTCGCGCATTCTTTCGACGGCTGCGGTTGGTCTACCCAAAACCTGAAACATCGGGCCGAAACGCGAAAGTGTTACCGCAAGTCCAAGTTTGTACTCTGCGTTGTTTGGATCGAGCGCGACCAGGCGGCGCCGGAGTTCAAGTGATCTCTCATAAGACTTCAAGGCTTCAGCAGTGTCTCCGGTGCGCGAAAAACCTGGCTGCCCCTGAACGTCGCCAAGCTTCAAATAAGCCGTCGAAAGTTCCCATAGCAAGTCTGGCTCGTCGCCGACCTCCTGCCACAAACTATCGAGGTACTCCTGCGCTTTCTTTACCACCATTTCCCGGGCCTTGGTAGCGCCATTCAGGTCGGCGATTGAATCGTGAAAATCAAAGAGGAAAGAGTCTGCCAGATTCCGCACATCCTTAAATCTTCGTTGAGCTTTATCGCGCTCGCGACGCGCGACCCGGGCTTGCCACGTGGTAACTGCGGTAGCTCCGCACAGCGTGAGAATAATCGCGGCGGCGGCCAGCACGCTGGCAGTGTGCCTCTGCAGAAACTTCGACGTGCGATAGGAAAGCGTGTCAGGCCGGGCGAACACAGGCAGGCCTTCGAGGTGACGGCGCAGGTCTTCTGAAAATTCCTGCACAGATGCGTAACGACGTTTCGGATCTCGGCGCAACGCCTTAAGCAGGATGTTATCCAAATCACCGGCAAGGCGCCGGCGAAGTTTGTCGATGTTCCCATCGCGCGTTCGACCGATTGCTTCCGGGGTGAGGGAGTTTTGTTGGTCGGCAGTTTGAGGCGCAGCGACATTTCTGCCGATAACGACGCTGGCTTTCATTGGTTCTGCAGCCGATACCATTCGCGCCGCCTCTTCGGGAGAGCGACTATCGAAATTGAATGGTCGATGGCCGCTTAACAACTCGTACAAAACAACGCCCAACGAATAGACGTCGCCGGTCGTGGCCATCGGCAGGCCGCGCAACTGTTCCGGGCTGGCGTATTCCGGAGTGAGCAAACGTGCCATTGTCTCGGTTGCTTCAATTTCGGGAGACCAATCGGAGCTGAGAAGTTTGGCGATGCCAAAGTCCAACAACTTCGGCGTGCCGTCTTTGGTCACGAGAATGTTGCTTGGCTTAAGATCGCGATGCACGATCAGGTTTTGATGGGCAAACTGCACCGCCGCGCAGACGTCGCGAAAAAGCTTCAGCCGGTCCAGTGTGTTTAGCTTATGTTCGTCGCAATAGTGGGTAATGGTCAGGCCCTCAACATATTCCAACACGAAATAGGGAAGGCCGTTTTCCGTCGTGCCGCCGGTCTTTTCCTTTTGTAACCGCAGCATCTTATCGCGCAGTCTTGCCGCCTCCATAAAATCC
>JBDUDV010000050.1:0-24970 GCA_040002755.1 Acidobacteriota bacterium
ACGCCGGAGTTGCAGTTTGTTCCACCGGCCACTGTCATCCTGAGGTGGTGCGGGCAATTCAGGAGCAGGCGGAACAACTCATTCACATGTGCGGCACGGATTACTACTATCGTCACATGCCGGCGCTCGCGAAAAAGCTGGATGAGATCGTTCCGGTAAAGTCGCCGACGAAAACTCATTTCGCAAACAGCGGCACCGAGGCCGTCGAGACTGCTTTGAAGCTCGCGATGCACGCGACCGGTCGCGAAAAGTTCATCGCGTTCTTCAACAGTTTCCATGGGCGCACGCTGGGTTCGCTTTCATTAACTTCATCACGTTCGGCCCAGCGTCTGGGATTCAAGCGCCAGGCTCTTGACGTCGTACACGTTCCCTTTCCAAACGAATTTCGTAATCCGTTTCGCGCTGAAGACTGCGGCGACGGCGGTGCGGGACAGGGAGCGCTGAACTGGATCGAAGAACGTTTGTTCACGACTACAACACCGCCCGAGGAAGTTGCGGCGATCGTAGTTGAAGCGGTGCAGGGTGAAGGCGGATACGTTCCCGCTCCGAAGGAATTCTTGAAGGGACTGCGACGTATTTGCGACCAGCACGGTATTCTTTTGATAGTTGACGAGGTGCAGTCCGGGATGGGCCGCACTGGAAAAATGTTTGCGTCTGATCATTACGACGTACAGCCTGACATCGTGACGATTGCGAAGGGCATTGGCTCGGGCCTGCCAATCGGCGCCTGCGTCGCGCGAGCCGAGTTGATGGACTGGAAACCGGGCGCGCATGCGTCGACCTTCGGCGGGAACCCGGTCTGCATTGCCGCTGCTCTAAAGACAATTGAGTTGCTGCAGGGCGGGCTGGTAAAGAACAGCGCTGAGGTTGGCGCCTATTTGAAGTCAGGTCTGGAACGTCTCCAACAAAAGTACGATTGCATCGGCGACGTACGTGGTATGGGACTGATGATTGGCGTTGAGTTCGTCGAAGAACGCGCCGGCAACAAGGCAGCCCCTGAGCTGCGTGACCGGGTTGAGATTGCCTGCTTCGAACGCGGACTGATTATCCTTGGCGCCGGCGCAAACACGATCCGCTGGTCGCCGCCCTTGATTCTGTCAAAAGAAAATGTGAACGTCGCTTTGGAGATTTTTGACGAAGCGATCGCGGCGTCGCTCTAAGGTCAGTCGCGGCTCTGCCGCCTGATGCGTCGAAAGGTTCTGCCTTTCCGTAGGGCTCTTGACTCGCGTGCGGCTGCGCCTCTCTTTTTCAATTAGAGGCGCAGCCTCAAATCATTGGATGGCTTTCGCAATTCTAAGCCCTTCCTCGCATCAGGCGGCAGAGCCGCGAACTAGTTTCCTGCCAATCTCAATCATGCGCGCGCGCAAACGTTCCTCATCAACGGTCGTGACGCGGCCGTCGCGATAGACTTCCCTTCCCGCCACCACCGTTAGAGTTACGTCGCGACCGGAAGACGCAAAGATGAGAGTGTCTGCGGCGTCGTATGAAGGAATTTGATGTACGCCTGCAAGCGAAACGGCCGCGAAGTCTGCCTGCAAACCCTCTTTTAGTTCGCCGATCACTCCGTCCAAGCCCAGCGCGCGCGCGCTTCTCATAGTTGCTACTTGCAAGACATCGGCAGCGCTCAAACTACGATTCGCTTCGTGAAATTTAGCAACCGGTTGCGAGCGGGCCAGCAACAACGCGAAGCGCGCCTCGTCCAGAAGGTCGCAGGTATTGTTGCTGGCAACGGAATCACTTCCCAGCCCGACCGCGATGTCCAGCTCAATCATTTTCGCGAATGGCGCCACGCCGTGTCCGAGTTTCGCGTTTGATTTTGGGCAATGGGCCACGCGCGTTTCATTTTTTCTGATCGTCTCGAGGTCCGTTTCGTCTACCTGGATGCAATGCGCTAATAACGGTTTAGTTTCAAGCACACCGCAATCGCGCAAATATTGAATTGGCGAAACGCCGGGCGCGCGCCATTCGATGCCGCGGCTGCGAAGTCCCTCGGCGAAAGGCCCGCTGCCATCGCGCAGGAGCGAGACTTCCATCTCCGTTTCCGCCGCATGCATCATCAGCGGCAGCTTCCCGTCCAAGGCGAATTGGGAAATCATTTTCAACTGTGGAGCGCAGACTGTGTAAGGAGCGTGCGGGGAAACGCCACACTTTACTAAAGACGTTTCGATTTCACGCAGACCGGCGATCTTTGTTGTTAGTTTCTCAAAGTTTTCTGCGGCAAGTGTGGGATCCGGGCCAAACGACTCCTGATACACAATGCCGCGCAAGCCAACGTCGCGAAGTGCATTCATGCTTTGCCGTGCTGAGTCGCTCGCGTCGGCAACGCAGGTGACACCGGCTCGCGCCGCCTCGCAAGCGGCCCAGGCAGCAGAAACGTACAAGTCCTCGGCGGTCATTCGCTCGAGACGCGCGCGCGTTAGTTTCCTGAGCCAGGCGAAAAAGTCAGACTCTTCGCTTTCGAGAAAACCGCGCAGCGCGGTTAGTTCAAAATGCGAATGCGCGTTAACCAGTCCGGGGATGATTACGGATTCGCCAAGGTCGGTGATTGTAGCCCCGGGATTTTGTTCGCGGAGAAGTGCGCTTGGTCCAATAGAGACAACTCGGTCGCCCTCGACAACTATTCCTCCATCGCGAACTGCAGGCGAAGAGACTGGCAAAACCCAGCGAGCGCAGAAAAGTCTTGTCATTTACTCACCGGTGACGATGAATTTTGAGGCGTTGTTACGGTTTGCGCCGGTCCCTTCAGTTTGCGGTAGCGCCCCATAATCGAGCTGACGTAGGCACGCGTGGAAGGGATTTCGATCTTGTTGATGAACTCGTTTCCGGTCAGCTGCCGCGTGCCATCTGCAACCTTGTTCCACTCTGCAGCTCGGCTAGGGCCGGCATTATAAGCAGCGATCATGCGCGGCTCAGGATCGGAAGTGTCACGATACTGCTCAGCAATCTTCTCCAGATACCAGCAGCCGATTTGTATATTTCGCTCCGGATCGCGTAGCAGAGTGGCGGGACTTTGCGCCATTGCCTTTTCAAATTCATGCATGCCCGTTTCCGTAGCCCACTCCCGACCAACAGCCGGTGTAATTTGCATCAGTCCAATCTCACCATCTTTGCCATTTTTCCAGGGACTGAAATACGTCTCCTCGTAAATGACGCTCCACACCAGCGCCGGATCAAGTCGGTAGACATTCGCCTGCCTGGCAATTAAGCCGTCATAGCGATGAACCCAATACTGGTTGCCTAAGTAAGATCCGAGAACGAGCGCGACGACGATGAGGGTAACAACCAGGAGACGTTTCATTGACAATCAATTCGGCAATGGGACAAGGGTAAAGGGGAGGGGCAAAGGATAGAACAAGCCGCGCTTATCACCCCTTACCCTTTCCCCTTTTTAAGCTTCCTGATTCAGTTCTTTCGTTTCAATTGCGCCCAGAAGTTGGCCGCTGAACACGTGCTGTCCACTCCTTCATAGCGCGCAGTGAGCGCCACCTCATCGAGCACGTGGCCCTGCAACCAGATCTCGGCATCAAGCATGACTCCGGGCGCCAGCGCATCACCGCGCAGTGCTCGTTGGTTCACCAGAATCTCAAGATTCATTCGTTCCAGGTCCAGATGAATCCAATATAAGTCGTTACCCGAAAGCGGATTCTTTAGGGGCTTAAACGCGATCACGCGGCCGGTTAGACTCCAGTCGTTTTCGTGAGCCGCACGCGCGGGCGCGGCTTTGTCTAACGGCATCCACCTGGTCTTCGCCGGAGTGCTGCGCACCCGCGCTCGATAGGCGAGGCCACAAAGACCGACGTGAAGCTCATTCGCGCCGAAGCCCGCTGGTCCAACCTCGGTTAGATTCTGCAGCTCGAAGAGCACCTCGCAATCCGCTCCTTCGCGGTAACCGTGAACGACTGCTTCGCCTTCTTCGTCATATTCTGTTAACGCCCAGGGGCTGATCTTTTGAATGTATCGTGCGCGGAAACCAGGGCGGCAGTCGACGTAGAACCGTTCGCCGCTTCCCGACTCATACAGCACCGTCCAAACCTCCAGCCCTTCGCCCAGCTTCCAGCAACGACCGTGAAGCACTGCGTCAGGCCGCTTGAGCTGCGTAGCTTCGCCCTGATCATCAGCACGCTCGGCAAGATAGTTGAACGCCTTTTCGCTCGGTACTTCCAATCCGATTGTTTCAAACGTTGGGTTCATGAATGCGAATTAATCCAGGTCAACTTTATCGGCTTGCCTGCTTCACAGTCGAATTGCTTTCTTATCTCGACTTGCCAGCGCGCTTTTTTGGCCGCACCGCAGGCTGGTCGACGTCTTCTTGTATTTCGTCAGCTTGCGCGCGTGTGCGTACGCCGCGAATGATTCTTCCCGGACCCTGCGTTGGCCTGACACCAGATCGGACCATTTCCGCAAACAGATCTACGTCGTAGTCTACGTCGCGAGACATCTTCTCGCGAATGGCGTGCAGCACCTCCAGGAATTTGGGACGACGATACATCAATTGACTTTCTCGGTAGCCTCCGACACCAGAAACTCCGGCGTGACGATCATTGGCACAAAGAATCCGGCTGCCGTATTGAACAGCCGAATGCGTGCCTGCCTGCGAACATTAGCCAGGTGTCCAAAGTTCCAGGTCACCAGATAATCGATCTTGTGACAGGAGGCAATGGCCACATGGAGGGCGTCGGCAATGTATTTGCGATGGAATATTCCGCGTGAGATGTAGCCATCGGCAAGGATTGCCGCCTCTTCGGTAAGCTCGACCTGTTCCAGCGACGCGGTCAGATTCAGATAGGACGAACGATGCGGTTCACTGACGCGTTCGAGTTCACGGTTAACGAGCGGCGAGATCACCGCGCGGTAATCAGGCATTTCGTGTTCCCACCAGCGAATCGTCAGATCACGACGAAAGGGCTCGCCATTGTCCAGGTAGGCGCCAATCACGGAAGTCTCAAGATAAAGGCTTTGCTTCATTGATACAGATGCTCTTCGGGCCTGGCAGCGTCGGAGCCTTTTGCGTTCTTATTGAGCGGTTCCAAACGAATCAAGGCTCGTTGAAAGTCAAACGAAACACGAAAGTGGCGCAGGTAGTTACTGCCAAGTATTCCCATCTGCGTGAATCCGGCCGTTTCGTTCACCGGTTCCATATCCAAAACCGCGGCGCTAATTCGTTCGCGCGTAAACGTGCCCAGCATGACCTTCGGCAAGAGCAGGCTCTTAACATCATCGGTGACGCCCGCGGCCCCATAAATTCGCAGCCGGGTTGGCTCCAGATAATTACCAAGATCCTCTTCCGCGGCCAGCCGTTCGGAAACGACGGTTACGGTCGCCCCTGTGTCGATGATGAAATTCAACGGTCTTTCAATTCCTTCAAGATGAACCTCACCACTCAGAAATCCGCTAGAGGTTGTGCGCAGCGGAATCTCCAGCACGCCAGCAGGTAACGGCTGCACGCCGTTCGGTTGTATCGGCACGCCCCACAGATCTCTTGCATTTGCTTCCGCTGGCCGCCGCAACATGAAAACGCTTTCGCCATAGTCTACGGAAGCAATAAACTTCGAGATCACTGAAACGCCCAGATAGCCATCGACCGGTGTGCGCTCGTCAAAGAAATGGCGAATGTAAACTGGCACGCGCTCAACTCTCGCGCCGCCAACATCAAGCGAGTCGAGAAAGCCGTATACGATGTCAAACTTACCGCCGCCACCTACTGCGCGAGCTTGTCCACCGCGGGCAACCGCATGCAAACCTAATTTCTTTGCGGTCTCTTCCGAAATCACAGACATTCCCGAGCCGGTATCGAGCACAAAGCGTAAAGTTTCGCGACTGTTGTTTGCTCGCACCTTCAAGATCGGACGACCGTCGACCGACTCGAAAGGCAGACTCGCCTTATTCTCGCCGGCAAGCGAATAGAGTGGACCCTGGTTGCCTAGGTAACGCAGGAAATCGATCAAGCCACGTATCCGCGCGCGACGATCGGCGTCAGTCTTAGGTGCGATCGCCAAGAATTTTTCGTATGCATCTGCCGCTTCCCTGTAGCGCTCGTTGCGAGCGGTGGCCTGCCCCAGGCTGAAAATATAGTCAGGCTCTGTGCTGTCGAGGCTGACGGCGCGGCGCAGTCCTTTAATTGATGCATCGAGGCGGTTCTCATAAAAATCGACCATCGCCAATCCAGCGATTGCCAGCGCTTCATCCTCCTGGATGCTGAGGGAAGTTCGGAATTCTTCGACCGAAGTACGAAAATCACCAGAAGCCAGAATGACAGAGCCCAAGAGTGCATGAGCGCGCGCCGAAAGCGGATTTGCGAGAATAACTCTCGCCGCATGGTCATATGCATCCTGAAGCGACCTTTGCTTCAACAACGCGAAGCTCAAGCCAAGCCGGGCCTCCTGGTCATGCGCATCTTTTACGAGCAGCTCGCGAAATTCTTTTTCGGCAGTTTCATAGTCTCCATGCTTGAGAGCGTCGTTGGCACGCTGCCGAGACTTTCCGTCGCCGGCAGCAAACGCGGACACCGATATCACCAGGCAAACAATAACGCCGATGAGAAATTGATTAACGATTGGGGGGAGCCACCGTTTCGCGTTAAGAGTTTGCATGACTTCTATCTCTCCGCGTTACGGGATACTTGGGAGTATCCAATTCAACTCTGGGGAGAACAATATTTTCCTACTTCAACACTTCGCCAGTTTTCATTGACCAAAGAACCAGATCAAGCTCATCAAAGTCAATCTTAATTTCACGAGCAAACAGCCGTAGTCTTTCTTCTATTTCCAAATAGCGCGCTCGCGTTGTCGGCGGCTTGGCTGTTTCGACTACATTTAAATCCGCCAGACAACTCATCACGTGCTTATCGAGAATGGCATATCCGAGTAGTCCTATGTTTCGCAGGTAGTGACTTGACTCTTTGTATCCCAGTCCCTTGATCCGTTTTTCCTGGGCCAGCCAGTCGCGGCGCTCGAGCGGATCCGCAAAACTCCTGAGCTTTTCACGCAACGCCATCTCGCAATGTCCGCGTAGATAGTTTCGCGTGACGACGATATAGCCCGGTCTCTCAACCGGAAAGCGGTGGGCGCCGGCGGACTTTAAGGCCAGGGTCATATCTTCGCGCTTGCCGTCCATTAGCAGCGGCTTGATCGCTTCTACCGCGCGGAAGCCCATACGCGCTGACGCCCCGGCGGTGAAGATACAGAAGACGAGTTCTTCCCAAAGCTGCTCGTCAGATCCAAAGCGCCACACATCTTGAAACTGCTTGAGCCGCAGCCGAATTTCTTTGCGGCGCGCCTTGTGTGTGGCGAGTAGGTCTTCAACAACAACCGGATTGCGGTTAGGTCTCACGGGATTTTCAATACTCAGATTCTAGGTTTGCGCTTCTGGCGTTGTCAACGAGATCAGACTTTACAGTTGAATGGTTGAACGTTCTACTGTCCGGCTACACGCCGCAAACATCCTCAGCCGAAACTACTGCATCACAAGAACTCTCTCCGCGCCACTCTTCCGCGCCGTGTTATTATTCTTTGACGCTCACGCGAGGAGCAACCAAATGGGGCCACAGATTATGCAGAGCAACGCAACATGTTCGAGACTACTTCATCGCTTCTTCACTGCTGCGCTTGTTGTATTCATCCTGCAGTCACCGCTTGTCGGCCAGACGCCTGCGAAACAGCAAACCGCACCACCTGCGGTTGTGAGTCCGCAACAATCACCCATACAAACAACCAGCGACGATGGCCCAGCGCCGGTCTATGGTCTTCAGGGCGTGCTCATAGAAACACTTGACGGGAAAATAGTCTCAGCACAGGCGGCCGACCAAAGATTCAACCCCGCCTCATCAATCAAACTTGCGACGGCCTTTGTCGCCCTACACAATTTCGGTCCGAATTATCGGTTCACCACCGGCTTCTGGACCGACGGCTCGTTTGACAAGGCAAGCGGGCAAATCCTGGGAAACCTGTACGTTACGGGACGCGATCCCTCGTTTCATCATGAACACGCTGTGATGATTGCCCACCAGTTGAATAGCCTTGGAATTCGCACGGTTACTGGCAATCTGATCGTGGCTCCGGGGTTTACGATGAATTTCAATTGGTCAGCGCGCGGATCAGGCGAATTGCTCTACGACACGCTTGATGCTGCGCGGCGTTCAAGTGAGGCCGTCCGCGCGTGGAACTACGAACGCACAACGCTCGGCGATCTCTCCAGCCTGCAAACCGTGCCGAGCCTTACGGTGATGGGCGAAGTAAATGTCGGTGCGACTGCGCCTGGAGCTAAACTGCTGCTCACGCAGAAGTCGAGCAAGCTTACCGACGTCCTCAAGGTGCTGCTGTGTTATTCGAACAACTTCATGGCCGAACGTATCGGCGATAGCCTTGGGGGGAAAGAAGTGGTCATGCGCGAGCTGGCTGCAACTCTCGGAATTCCCGCCAACGAAATCCAGCTTGCATCCGTAAGTGGTTTGGGAGTCAATCGCGTGACGCCTCGCGCCATGATGAAAATTCTGAGGGGTCTGCGCAGTGAACTTCAGAAAAATAAACTTGCCCCGTCAGACATCATGCCTGTTGCCGGAATCGACCCGGGCACTCTGGAAAATCGGTTCACCGGGCCAGCCTGGCAAGGAAGCGTCATTGCAAAGACTGGCACGCTGGCCAGAACTGATGGGGGAGCAAGTTCTCTCGTTGGTCAAATGCGAACAAACAACGGCGACACGCTGCTCTTCGTTATCATGAACCAACGCGGCAACGTAATGAGGTTTCGATCGAATCAGGACTATTTGGTGATGCAGGTACAGAACAGCCGTGGCGGTCCGAAAGCTTTCAACTACAAACCGCTCGCGCTTACGATGAAGCTTGCGGATACGGAAAGTGTTTCGGGTTCGGCAAGTAGTGAACTTGGGCCAACTCTACAGGCCCCTCCCAACTCTCCCTGACAATTCCCTCACATCAAATAGTTCCGCCCCGCCGATCATGACGACCGGCGGGGCGCTTCACCGTCCAGCTTGCGCGCGCGGCGTGCGGCACCTCGCACGAAGCGGACGATCTTGTTTCACACAATCGGGCGTACAAACCGGCTACTTCAATTAAGAGTTGGAAAGCTCGCCAGATTTCCGAAAACCGGTGGGACTTGTTGAGGACCGACAAAGCGATTTCAGCGAGAGCAACGTCGACTTTTGAGCGGCGAAGTCTGACCGATAGCAATAGGTTGGACTTGGGAAGCGCGTTTCCACCGGCGTCACCTTAAGTAACGAATAACTCCCGGTGATCAGGAAGACTCTTCAAAACAACAAGCATTTTGCTGTAGGTTTCAGTTGGCACGGTTGTTGTTTAAGCAGAGCCTGCGCGGTTCTTGGTGCCGTTGCGGATTAGGATAGGAAAGGAGCCGGGATCCATGTCATACAAACTGACTAGAACAGAAGGGGCGAAATTCGAACAAGGCTTTAGCATGTTGGAACTGATGCTCGTATTGGTGGTTGCCGGTACAATTTCGGCTTTTGCTGTGATACGCATCCAGTCGTCACGAGAGGCATTAACCCTCCAGAACTCCGTACGACAATTAGCCAGCCAAATCGAGAAAGCCCGACTCGATGCCGTTCGAAGGCACGCTTCCTCTCAGGTAGTCTTCGATAGCAACACCTCATACAACGTGACCATGGATTTTGACGGCAACGGAACTGCGGTTCCGCGAAACTATCGGTTGCCGAGCGGCATTGAGATCCCTCCCGGATCCCCCTTGCCTTCCATTTCCTTCAATTGGCGTGGCCGCACCTCAGCCTGCACAAACACCTTTGCTTTTCAAAGCTATTCCGGATTGCAGTCTTGGGTGGACGTCTCTGATGCAGGTGACGTGACCATCAATAGTGACGCGGATATTTTGCCTAGTGTTAGCTTCGCAACCGTGAGCACGACAGGTGGCATTGCCCCGACCACTGTCGTACCGGGAACTGGGACGCATAGCAATGTGCTGGATTGTGATACCACTACTTCAGGGACCGCTGGACCCCCAGTTACCGGCAATGGATCTGGAGGGTGCACCCTGACAGTTAACCCTTCTTTTTTATCGATAAGAAAGAGTGGCGGTAGCTCCGGTTCGATCGTTGTCGGCGCCAACACCTCAGGAACAGTCAATGCCTCCGGGCCAGTGAATCTAAGAATATTGCCCGCCTCTCAAAGCATAGCAGCTAATGGTTCGGCGACTTTTTCCGTGACTTCATTGAATTCGACGCGGAGCACATTCGCTGTGAATTTTAGTTCACCGTGTACCACCGTAACAACGTTGGTGAAAGTGACAAACTAATGAAACTGGAACTGAACTCTCGAAGTAAAGGTCGGGTAAATACTCCGGTGACGAAGCAACAATCTGGCGAGCAGGGCTTCACTTTGATCGAAACTACGATCGCTCTTGTTGTGATGATGGTTATGGCGCTTGCCGCGGCGTCCCTTTTTGTATTTGCGATCAAATACAACTCCGGCGCAAATGATCGCGCGCTCGCGCTTGCTGTTGCCCAACAACGAATGGAACGACTGCGTCGAACTCGCTTTAGTGATGCAAGCCTCAGTACTGCCGCTTCAACTGAGTACTTCACCACTGCGGGGCATCCATACTCGATAGTGACCACTATCTGCTCAACCTCTGCTTGCGGAGGCAGTGCAGTATTGAAGGTGATTACAGTTCAAGTAACGCCGCAGGCAACAAACAGCCAATGGGCTAACACTGCGGCAACCATCATCTCCAAACGCGCGGCGCCAACAGTCGGAGCCTATCTGAAGTAGGGGAACAGTTGATGAATATGCATAAGAAGGGATCGTCGAGAATGCAATCAAAGAATCTTGGCAAGGCGCGAGTGGCGGGCTTTTCACTTTTCGAACTATTGATCGCAATGACAATCACGCTCATGATTTTGAGTGTGGCCAGTGCAATTCTTGCCGGCTCCTTTAAGATTCGCAGCCGGGAGAACCAGAGAACTGACGCGCTCGCCGATGCACAGCGCGGTCTCAACCTCATTACCCGCGAGGTTGCAAATTCCGGTTACGGTCTTACGGACAATGGGATAGTTGGCGCCGACTCAGGTCTAACATCCATTCGGGTTCGAGCGAACCTAAATGCTTCCGAACGGGAAACAACCAGCAACTCAGCATCCGACAAGGATGAAGACATAAAGTTCCTGCTTTATACGGAAAGCGGAGCTAGTTACATAGTCAGACTCGACGTTAACGTGGCGGCGCAAGAGATGGTGTTGGCAAACAGAGTCGATGCCTTAAACATCCGGTATTACCCCGACAGGGTTTATTACACCGTTGGCGCATGCGATATCACCAACCCAGTCGACTCCGCTGGCAATCCGATCTCCGAAGTCACTTCAAAAAGCGATGCCAAATACGTAGTCATTTCAGTTTGTGTAACACTTCCTGCGGTCGGCGCGCCAAATTCAGGCGGCTACCAGCCACCATCAAGCGTGCAATTGGTTTCCGATGCCACGCTCAGGAACTCCGATCTAGTCAATTATTAGCCAATGCAAGGTGATCCTCTGAGGTTAAGACTATCCATGAAAACCATTTCTAAACCAACCATTGTAAACGCAAATTGGTCAGGTCAGCGTGGAGCGGCTTTAATTACAATGCTACTCGTCAGCCTACTAATTCTCACCGCCGGTGGCACATTGATAATTACTACTGCCATGACGGCGACCAATACCGTGGATGCCGCTGCCGAGATACAAGCTTATTACGCCGCTGAAGCCGGCAACCAGGCGGTTTTGAACGTCCTTAGAGGAAATGTCGCCCCTAACCCAGTCTTTGCCACAGATCCGTACGGCGGAGTAGCCCCTGAGAATAAAATTAGCTTCCGCAGAGCCGTAACCATCGACAACTCGAACCTGAGCACAGACACTGCGGCACCACGCTTGTCCCGCTGGATGACCTACGATACTACGTATAACCCTGCTCGCGTCATTCTCAGTTCAGGCTACACGCCGGTTAATGGTATGGCGTTTAGCGCTGTCCTCAGTGATCCCGACAATTCCTCGGTCGTGACCTTTTCTACCTCGGGCCTCTTTGACAACAATACAGCGACTAAAGCGTTTGGTTCGGGGAACACCAGGGCAACTCTGACGTATTCGGGTCAAGCCAGCGCAACCATCAATACCACTGGTACCAGCACCTTTGGAGGTTTCACAATTTCAAGCGTTGGCCCCGGTGGCTACATTCTTGTAAATGAGCCTTTTAAGCTCACGGTTACCCAGACCGCTCCCTGGCCGGTAACCTACACCATTAATTGCACTCTATCGGGAACCATTATCGCCACAACCAGTATTGTAGCTGTTACCTTTCCTGCCTTAACGAACAACCTTCAAGGCACCCTCTACACCAGAGCATTAAATCCAATTCTCAGCACCGGTGCCACCCCAATGTCAGTTACTGTTACCGCACCCGAACCTAATCGTATCGTAGCGAACGTCGCAGGATATGGCCCGCGCAATGCCAGGAAACAAATGCGGATGTTGCTAAGTAGATTTGCTTTTGATATCAGCGCGCCAAGTGCTATCACCATTCGTAGCGCAGACGATAATTCCCAACTGACGTTCAACCAGGGTAACAGCGCGAGGTATCAATATAACGGAAACGACAACGCTGGCGGTGCAGATGTTACTGCCTTCGGTGTAACTGGGGCTGCTGATTATGCCTACCTCACATCGCTCAGTCTTCCGGGTTCGCAAGTCTTTGGCAATCCAAGCGGATTTAGGCAGGTGGCTGTCACCGAACTGCCTGCATGGTTGCAGACAGCGGACGCAGCTCGTGCCTTTGTCAATGACCTTCGCAATGCAGCGCAGAACGAAAGCCGTTATTATACGACCGGATCGCAACCCGCCGACTTCGGTACGACTTCCCGTCCGCTCCTGACATTTGTTGATGGCGATACTGATCTTTCTCCGGCCGGAGGATCCGGTCTGCTGGTGGTCACTGGTACGCTCACGCTAGACGGATCGTCCGCCTACAGCGGATTGATACTCGTGCTTGGGGGCGGACAATTAATCCGTACGGGCGGCGGCAATGGCAACAGTTTCGGAGCAGCGCTGGTTGCGCGGTTCGGAAACACGGGAAACTTCTTGGCGCCAACCTTTAATAGTAATGGCAGCGGAACCTCATCAATTCAATATGATTCGGACTGGATACGTAGGGGGCTTGCGTCAACTGGTCCCCGGGTAATGGCGATCGGGGAATTCTAGGAACAGGACCTCTTCATATGTGCCCCTCTCGCGCTTTTGTTCAACGAAAGCAACGGGGCTTTTCCGTCACCGAACTGCCGAAACGCCAAAGACCTGAACCAAATGGCCCAGGTGCAAATCTTCAACCGTAAGTCTTAAAGTATTGCGATTGATGGTGACGGCGACGGCAACCTGGATGTACTGGATTGCCACTTCTGGAACAACGGCCTCAAGTTCGAATTTACCAACCTGTGACAACACCGTGCGGTCTGTATCTGAAACAACGCCGCCGGAAGCGGTCGACTGCGCAGGTCTAGAGCCCGCAACCCACCCTAAAGACCAAGAGGCGCGTGTGGTTAATCCCATTCGCGCGCTTTTTTTTGGCTGATGCGCTGCAAGAGAGAAGCCGGTGGTCGAAGTGGATTGCAGACCACCGTCTACGTTTTACTTAACCCCCCCTGGTTGAATGCTCGTCATGGCTTCGTCGTCTACTCGGGTTGGCTGCCCGCTCCCACTGCCACTGCTCACTCCGCTGATGTACAATTCCCATTGTTGCCGCACGAAGCCCTAAACGATCAACATGCCAGACATTCTCCTCGTTGAAGACAAAGACAGCTTACGCCGCGTTTTGCGTCTAACTCTCGAGAACGCCGGCTACACGGTCACCGAAGCTGCCGACGCGCGCGCAGCTCTCAATGAAATCGCCGGTGGTCCACACAAGTTAGTTCTCACTGACCTGCGCATGCCGAACGGATCCGGCCTCGATGTGTTGCGGGCCGCACGGGCCGCAGATGGAAGTATTCCAGTCATCGTCATGACTGCCTTTGGATCGATTGACGAGGCGGTACAGGCAATGAAAGACGGCGCCCACGATTTCCTGCAGAAGCCGGTAGACTCGAATCACCTCCTCATCCTCGTTGAGCGAGCGCTGGAACAGGAGCGATTAAGAACTGAAAACATTCTGCTTCGTGAAGAATGGTCTCGCCGTTACGGCTTCCCGCGCATTCTTGGTGAATCGGAAGCGATCAAGCGCGCCGTGTCTGAGGTTCAGCGTGTCGCCCAAACGGAAGCGACCGTTTTGTTGCTCGGTGAATCGGGAACCGGCAAAGAACTCTTCGCGCGCGCAGTCCATCATCTCTCGGGCAGACGCGATAGGCCGTTCGTGGCAATCAACTGCGCTGCGATTCCGGAGACGCTGATCGAAAACGAATTCTTTGGTCACGAACGGGGCGCGTTTACCGGCGCCGGCGACCGGCGGCTGGGAAAGTTTGAACTTGCTTCGAGTGGCACCGTCTTCCTCGATGAAATCGGCGAACTGCCATTGGCTGTCCAAGGGAAACTGCTGCGTGTTATTGAAGAAAAAGTTGTCGATAGAATTGGCGGGCGCGCGCCGGTACCGGTGGATGTTCGCGTGGTTGCGGCGACGAATCGCGATCTAAAGACGGACGTTGAGAGTGGCCTGTTTCGCCGCGATCTGTTTTTTCGGTTGGCCGTGTTTCCCCTTGATATCCCGCCGCTGCGCGATCGCGAAAATGACATTGCCCTGCTAGCGAAACATTTCGCCGCTGACTTGGGTAAAGAATTGCGTGGCCGTGAAGCTACCCTGACCGACGACGCTTTGGCAGCATTGCGGAAACACGACTGGCCCGGTAATGTTCGCGAGTTGGAAAACGCCATCGAGCGCGCCTGTATTCTGTCTGACACGATGGCGATTGAACCGCAGGATCTTGGCCTGCACACAACACCAATGGACAACGCTGAGGCACTGAAGTTGTTTGATCTATCTGGCAGTCTCTTGGACGCAGGCCAACGGGCGCTGCGTTTTGTCGAACGTCAAAAGGTGCTCGAGGCACTCGCGGCAAGCAACGGAAACAAGATGCAGGCGGCCCAGGACCTGGGTGTTAGTTACAAAACCCTCCTCACGAAAATTAAGGACTACGATCTCGCATAAAGATGAGCGACCTCCCTAACGACGATACTCCAAGCGACGAGCCTGCCAACGACGGACTCCTTAACAACGATTCTCCTGGTAACGAGCGTTCCTCGAGCACTGGAACCAAAGGGGAAGCTCCTGCAGTTCCGCCGACGCCGGGAGTGGTTCATGACGAAGCCAGCTCCATCGCCGGCGAAACAATCGAACAGGTCGGGGCCGCGGGCGGTGAGTCGCCGCCGGCCGTTCCGCGCGCGAAAGTTGAGAAGAGCACCAGCCGATCGGCGTTCATGGTTGGCGCCGGCATACTAATCAGCCGGATCGTTGGACTGGCGCGACAGCGAGTCTTCGCACACTACTTCGGCACATCCGCCGCTGGCGACGCCTTCAGCGCGGCGTTTCGCATTCCAAATTTCCTGCAGAACATTTTCGGTGAAGGCGCGCTTTCAGCGTCGTTCATTCCGGTTTACGCCAAACTCCTGGCCCAGGATGATGAAAAAGAAGCGGCGCGCGTCGCTAATGCGGTGCTGGGACTTCTCGCGCTAACAGTTTCTCTGATCGTGTTGACCGGTGTTTTTACGACGCCTTATATCATTTCTGCTATCGCACCAGGATTCCACGGGGAGACGCGTGAATTAACGATTCGCCTGGTGCGTATTCTCTTCCCCGGCGCCGGACTCCTGGTTCTTTCAGCGTGGTGTTTGGGAGTCCTCAACAGCCACCACCGCTTCTTCATTTCCTACACCGCACCTGTCGCCTGGAATCTCGCGATGATCGTGTCGCTCGTCGTCTTTGGCCGGCGCGTCGGTCAGTTTCCGCTCGCAGAATATGTCGCCTGGGGTTCGGTCATCGGTAGTGCACTTCAATTTGGCGTGCAGTGGCCAACGGTAGTGAAACTGATGCGACGGATCAGGCCAGTACTCGACGTCGCGAACGATCACGTCAAGACTGTAATTAGAAACTTCTTTCCTGTGTTCATGAGTCGCGGCGTCGTACAAATCAGCGCCTTTGTGGATGCCGTGCTCGCAAGCTTTTTGCCGGTGGGCTCAGTAGTTGCGCTCACTTACGCGCAGAGCCTTTACACCTTACCGGTCAGCTTATTTGGTATGTCAGTGTCAGCGGCTGAACTACCGGCGATGTCGCGCGCGATCGGCAGCACAGAGCAAGTCGCCGACGTTTTGCGCGGACGCCTGGATGCAGGACTGCAACGCATAGCTTTCTTTATTGTCCCTTCATCAATGGCATTTCTTGCGCTCGGAGACGTAATCGCCGCGGTACTTTATGAGACGGGACAGTTTAAGCACGATGCTACTATTTTTGTCTGGGCCATCCTCGCCGGTTCAACTGTAGGCTTGCTCGCCTCAACGCTTGGCCGCTTGTATTCCTCCACTTACTACGCCCTGCATGACACGCGCACTCCACTTCGTTATGCCATCATTCGCGTCACGCTCACAACCGTGCTCGGCTACTTGTTTGCGCTGCCTCTGCCGCGTGCCCTGGGAATAGATCCGAAGTGGGGAGTCGCCGGACTGACCGCCTCGGCCGGGATCGCTGGCTGGATCGAGTTCGCGCTACTCAGGCGCTCCATGAACCGTCGCATAGGCCGCACGGGATTGTCGGCTTCTTATGTAGTCAAACTGTGGATCGCTGCCCTGTTAGCCGCTGATATCGGTTGGACGTTCAAATTGTTGCTTGGCGACTTGCATCCGATTCCCCTGGCGGCTGTTGTATTGGGCGGATATGGCGTGGCGTATTTTGCAGTAGCCTTTTTTCTGGAGCTATCTGAATCTCGCGCCGTAATCGGCAAGATTCTTCGACTGTTGCCGCGAGGGAAATAGCCTGTTTTATTCAGAGAAACCTCGGTAATTGACGATCTGCGATTCATCGGAAGTCAAACAAAAGATTTTTCTGGATATCTCGTTGCATTGAGTCTTTAGTTAGTTATCCTGGAAAACGGACCGGTTGGTGCAGCGGCAAAGGCGAGGTGGCCCCGAGGCCGCCTTTTTTTTTGGACCCGAGCCCTTTCTGTTTCGCCAGGAAAGGGTCTATCTCTCGTTTGTTATCCGATTGACCCTGAAACGCCCCATCCCTATCATCGGAACGTGCAGCCAGTTATTTCAGCCGAGGAGATGCGGGAAATAGACCGCCTCACAACCCGCGATCACCAGATCAGTTCTCTTTCGTTGATGCAGGCCGCGGCCGAGGCGTGCTTTCGAGCAATCGAAACTCATTTCACAGGAAATCTGACAGGCAAGAAGGCTCAAATACTTTGTGGACGAGGAAACAACGGAGGGGATGGCGCGGCCCTCGCGCTGGAACTCTATCGATCGGCTGTGCGTACAGACGTCGTCTTATTTGGACGCGTCGAGCAAACCAAGGGTGACGCGCTGATCAACTTCGAGGCCGTTCGCCGGCTTGCCGGTACTGATGGTCGGTCGAATGCGGGAGTGAATCAATCTGAAGGTGCGCTGACTTTTGTCGAATGCGAGAGCCTGGAAGAGTTGGGCAACCTGGCGCTGCTAAGTCAGACGTATGACTTTGTTATTGATGCGCTGTTTGGCACCGGACTAAGCCGGCCGCTGGAGGGAATCTTCGTCCAGATTGTGCAACACCTGACAACGATGCGCGCGGCTCGCGAAAAATTGACGACGGCGCGGCCTCTAATATTTTCCATTGACTTGCCATCAGGTCTCAACGCCGATTCGGGGCAACCGATCGGCGAAGCAGTAGCGGCTGACCTAACAGTCACCTTCACCGCTCCTAAGCGCGCCAACGTTCTGCCTCCTGCGTCACATCTGAACGGCAAACTGGTTATCGCGAATATCGGCTCGCCGGACTCGCTTATCGACGCCGCAAACCCGCAGCTCTTCGTCACTGAAGAGAACGACGCGCGCCAATGGCTCATCAACACTCGCTACACGCCTGACTCGTTCAAAAATATTCACGGACACGCGCTCGTGATCGCGGGCTCGCGGGGATATACAGGCGCCGCCGTGCTTTGCGGAGACGCAGCCCTTCGTTCCGGGGCGGGTTTGATAACTATTGGAGCGCCGGCTTCGGCCGTCTCCGCCATTGCTGCGAACGCGATGCCTGAAATTATGACGACCGCGCTTGCGGAGACTGATCGCGGCACCGTGAGTGATGAAGCGATCGATCACGTGATGCAGTTGGCTGCGAAGGCGGCAGTGGTCGCCATTGGACCTGGTTTGTCATCAGAAGACGAGCGCACCTGTCGCTTTGTGTTTTCCGTGGTGAAGCGTCGGACGGTTCCGCTCGTGCTCGATGCTGACGCGCTGAATTGTCTCGCGGCGCATTTCGGGACCGGTTGGCCAAAGGAAATTCAAGGGTCGGAAAGAGCTCCGTTGATCCTGACGCCGCACGCCGGTGAGATGCTGCGCTTGCTTGGAGCAACTGATAAGTCAGCGCTCGATGATCGCGTCGCCGTCGGCCGAGACTTTGCGACTAAACACAAATTGATATTAGTCCTCAAAGGCGCTCGCTCGCTGATCGCAGCGCCCGATGGCCGGGTGTTCATTAATCCCACGGGCAACGCCGGCCTGGGGACTGCTGGAGCGGGCGATACGCTAACCGGAATCATCACGGGCTTCATCGCGCAGGATCGTGCGACCTTGAAAAACAATTCGGACGCGTTGGCCGCTACCATCGCCGCGCTCTACATTGGAGGTTTGGCCGGTGATTTCACTGCGCGGGAGCACGGCATGCGGACGATGGTTGCCTCCGACATTCGTGAACACATCGGCGCGGCCGTGCGCTCGCTCGATCCAGAAGGTGAACAACCGTAAGACAGCATTCTTGCCTGTTCCTTTCGGTTTGTCTTTCGGCGTGACTAAATGCAATCGAAGCCACTAAGGGCATTGATCTCAGGGCGAGGATTCGATCAGTTCCAGCTCGGCTTTAACGCTCGCTTCAAACGCTTCGGACTTGGGTATGAGTTGACGAGCTTACCGACGATACAGCGATGCGCCTTGATTTCGAGAGTCGCCTCCACCTTGGTCGGGTCACCGTGTGTGAGTCCTCTGTTCTGGTTGAGCATCATGAGTTGAGTAATGAGGACGAGTTTCATCGCATTCTGCCCAAGGTGGTTCTGTTTATAAGGGATGCGTTAGGTTGGCCTACATCAACCGCATATCAATTGGGTTGCACCAGTCCTGAGATCGAAAAAACACGCGTATCACATCGATGGCTCAACACATTACTCTGGGCGAGTGGAAAACGCAGAACGCTGAAGAAACCTTCAATCTCGGCAGACAGATCGGCACGCAACTCAGCGGTGGCGAGATTCTCTTGCTCGACGGCCCACTGGGCGCCGGCAAGACTATTTTTGTAAAAGGCCTGGCGGCTGCGCTCGACATTGATCCTGAAGAGGTAACCAGCCCGTCATTCACCTTGGTGAATCCTTACGTCGGCCGGCTACCGCTTTTCCACATTGATCTTTATCGACTGGATGAAGGCGCCGCTGCCGCGAACGCTGTTGATCTCGAGGAGTTGCTAACTGCCGAGCGCGCGGTAATAGTGATCGAATGGGCGGAACGCCTCGGCAGTTATCCACTAACTGCGAATTTCTGGCGGATTCGGCTTTCGGGTGACGGCGAAACAGCGCGTAAAATTTCGATCTCTCGGTAAGGCGTTCTGCTTTTCGATTGTAATATGCGAACCGGGCACGAAACCGGGCACGTCTTGACTCCATTCGCTTCAAAGAATATAAGGACAGCGCTACAATATTTATTCACGTCGTCCCAAGCAGGAGATCATAAGACTTGTCTACTCACCTGGAAACAACTGACAATCTCGCACCTGACGAAATGCAGGACCAATCTTTCTCACTGCATTCATTGGTAGCGGCGCTCGAATCTTTAAACAGCGCTCCGACTCTCGCACAGATTTACGACTGGTTGGAGAAGGCGGAAGTCTCAACCGAAGAGTTGCAGCCATATAGCGGCTTTAAGGAAGGCAACTACTGGCGCCATCGAGTCTGTCGCAACGAGTTTGCTGAGATGCTGGTCCTTTGCTGGCGGCCCGGCCAACGCACGCCAATTCATGATCACAATGGATCTCATGGCGGCGTTAAGATTTGCCGCGGAGTGTTGTGGGAGACAACGTTCAGCTACGACGCTCTAGCAGGCCTTCGCTACCATAACGCGCACGAAATTGCGAGTGGTTCAGTGACAGGGTCAGACGTTCCAGACATTCACCAACTCGGCAACCCTGACGTAAGCGAACAGGACCTCATCACTCTGCACATCTATGCGCCGCCACTCGGCGTGCTTCATACCTATAAACCCGGCAGCGCAAAAATCGACCTGTACGTTCCTGACGAGACTGAAGCCTAACCAACAAAGTTCGTGATATACCCCGCACCAGCCCAAGGATTCACCAAAGCTCCGAGGGTTCCCGCTTATTTGTCGAAGCACCTACGCTCTAAGATTCGTGGATCTCACAGTTGAAATGACAAAAGATGTTAGGCGGGGAATGTTAGTCTTTGCCACTCTCTCGGCACCCTGCCCCACGCTCACATCTCCTCGCCGCTTAGTCTCTTGTTTGTTTCCGACGCGAACGATGCCACGACCATCAACGCCGCCGCGCCGCCGCTCATCGGCCTGGTTAAGACCGTCAGCCCGAGCGGCACGCAGATTCCCGGAACCGATCTGGCTTACACAATCACTGACACCAATGCCGGGGGGCAGCCCGCGAATAGCTTCGTAGTCATCGATCCGAATCCGGCGAACGCCGTCCCGGCCGAAAGAGTTTTTCGCAACGTAGATTTCAAGGTTGGCTCGTTGACCAGCAGTCCGGGCACCAGCGGCCTGGTGGCAAGCTTCCAATATTCAAACGATGGCGGCACAACCTGGACATACACACCCGTGAGTGGCGCCGGTGGCGCACCGGCTGGTTACGATCGCGTCGTAACAAATGTGAGATGGTCGTTTGCAGGGAGCTTGAGTCAAACCGGGCCAAACAATACCGGCAGCGTCACGCTCACTGTCCACATCCGCTAACGAAAACGCAAGAGCAAGCGTCCGTCACTTATTTCTTCTTAACAAAAGTCTCCAGTGCTAATTGTCGTCCGTCAGTTGTAACGGTTATCGTCCCGCTGGTTCCCGTAGTCAATACTTCGGCACCGCTCCGTTTCCATCGTTCAACCACCTCGGCATTTGGATGCCCGAAGATCGAAGTTTGACCTACGGAGATGATCGCGAAGCGCGGCCGAGACGCAGCAACGAAGCTATCGGTTGACGAAGTCTTGCTGCCGTGATGCGCGACCTTCACGACATCCGCTCGCAAGTCCTCGCTAGTTCGCAAAATGCCGTCCTCACCGGACATCTCAATGTCGCCGGTGAGCAACAACGCTCGCGAGCCGAGTTGCAGGCGAAGCACAACCGAATCGTTGTTGCGAGAAGGAGCGTTTGGGTCTTCCACCGCCATGGGCCACAGGACTCTCGCCTTCACCTCTCCGAACTTCAGCACATCTCCAGCCCCAATGATCTGCAACGGAATATTTGTGGACGTGAGCGTCTCGGCAAACCGTGCGTATTCCGGATCACTGCGTGGTGTTCGCGCGACCAGCGCCGCGCGCACCGCAAAGTTGCGAGCGACATCGTTCAGGCCATCGATATGGTCCGCATCCGCATGCGTGGCCAAAATGTAATCAACATGATCAAGTCCGCGCCACCACAGATATTCCGAAACTACCGACTCGCCGATGCTCCTCGCTTCACGCTCGACTGTCTCTTCACGCCCATCATCAAGTTCCCCAAATCGGTTGTTCCCTTTCCCAAACGGACCGGGACGCCCGCCAGCATCGATCAAGAGCGTCGTGTTGTTTGGAAATGTGATCAGCGCTGAGTCGCCCTGGCCAACGTCGAGAAAATCTATGAATAGTTTACCCGTTGCGCGGCCGGCGCTGAGGGGATGGACGATAATCAAGCCGACTGCGAATAGTTGAGCTACCGCAATGATCCTGATTCGAAACCGACGCTTGTCACTGAAGCCACGCTGATCAAGCGGCCGCCACGCCGCCAGCGAACACACAAGCTGCGTGAGCGGCAGATAATACAGTCCGTAAACCGCAATGGCCCAACCGGTGTACTCAGGCAAACGGATTGACGCCGCGCCTAACCTCGCAAACGGGTCAACGCTGTGCACCATCACCCAGTTCAAGGAATTGGTGATGCTGATCAGCGGAGCCGCGAGCGTGGAACTCAGCTGGGCCACCAGCAGGGCGGCGGCAGCAGTGATCGCAACAGTCGCCATCAGCAAACTAACGCCGATATTCAGCAGGAATGATGCAAACGAGAGCCGGTGAAAATAGATCACCAGAAAAGGGAGCAACGACATCTGCACCGCGGTAGAAACCAGGATTGCCGCCAACGCGTAACGCAGTAGCCCTTGAAGATGCATACGCTCGAGCGTGCCCGCGAGAGGTGTCTTAAAAAGCTTGTAACTGTAATTGGTGCGTTCGAGTTGACGCTGCGCCTCGCGTTCACTCCAAAACAGAGTTTCGCAGAAACTGCGCAACCATGATCGGCACGACGGCGGATAAGGCGTTTCGCGCGTAGGATGCCACAGGCCAATCGCCGACAGCTTCTCCAGCAGCGGCCAAGCGAACACAACAATCGCCAGCACCGAAACAAAGGTTAGTTGAAACGAAGGATCGAAGAGGTCACTCGGACGCCACGCGAGCAATACAAGCGCAGTGGCTCCGAGAGAGTTCAGGGAAGAGGCGCGTCGTGAAACGAGTGGCGCGAAGAGAACGATGGTGAACATCAATGCCGCCCGAACAACCGACGACTCAGCGCCCACGGCGAGCGAGTAAGCCCACAAGACAGATACCGAAAGGAGGAATTGCAGAGCAGCGTTTCTGGTAAACCGCCGCGCGATCAGAAAAACCAGACTGCCGAGAAATGTAATGTGCAATCCGCTGATAACGAGCACGTGAAAGGTTCCGCCCTCACGAAACCGTTCCGAGGCTGAAGGAGAAAGGTTGTAGCGGTTGCCAAGCAAAGCGGCATCAAGCACTCCGGCAGTGTCGCTTGAAAAGCGCGCGTCGATTTGCGCTTGCAGCTTGCGGCGCCATTCGTAAAGCCATGCGAGCGGCAGAAAGATCCGTTCATTCTCAAGACGTTCGACAAGCAACGGACTTTTTACGAAGGCGGTGGCGTCATAGCCTTTCCGATCCAGATATTCTGTGAACGATGAAACTCCCGGGTTGCGAAAGTTATCCGCCCGCTCGAGCAGAGTCATGACGCGAATGCGTCCGCCATAGCGGAGGTCAAGTTGATCGAATTCGTGTTTGCTTGAACTACTTTGGACCGAGGTGAGCACCAGGACAATGCCCGATGCTTCCTGCCCAACGGTCCGCGACCTGACGCTCTCGAGTCGCAGTTGCAGATACAACCGTTCTGGAGCCGGTTCCGGATCGCGCTCAAGCACGCCCGTGATCTCTACAGGCTCGCCAACGGCGATCACGCCTCTGTCGATCAGGTTTCGTAGTTGGTTGGCAGGTGTCCTGGTTTTTTCGATCAAACCCAGCGTTGCTCCAATCAAGAGCATTGCGAGCAACGCCAGAATCGTTGCAACTCGGAATCTCCTTCGACCCGCCGCAAGGAACGTTATTCCGACCGCCAGCGTTGCTAAACCTGCGACCGGAATGAGAATCGACAAAAGGATTACGAAATACCTCGCGCCGATAATGCCGAGTGCAAACGCCGTCGCCATTTGCGCAAGTGGGTACGCCGCAAAGCTCTCGGGCAGCAAAGTGGTCGCGCGCATATGTACATTATCTGGTTCCGGCATCGATCTTGTAGACAAAGCGCAGATACCTAGCGGGCGTTTTCTCGAAAGCGGTGTGAAAGCGGATTGAGGGTGACCAGCTAATTGGCCGAGCACAGTCTCTCGGATCCAGCGAGATCTCTTCGTCTCAACTCTGACGCAGCTCGAGGGGTGATCGAACTGGAGTCAAAGCTGCCTGATCGCGGTCAAGCGGGCGACAGTCTCCACGTGGTGTGTCTGCGGAAACATATCAAATGCGGCGACAGAGTCAAGGATATAGTCGTCGGCAATAAACTTTTTCAGATCGCGGGCCAGCGTTGCCGGATCACACGATACGTACACGAGACGGCGCGGACGCATTGCGAGTATTCCTTCCACCACCGCGTTTTCACAACCCGCGCGCGGCGGATCGAGCATCAGTAAGTCAAGCACTTCAAACGAGCGCGAATGCTTCACCCAGTCAGCTACGCCGAGGTTGGCGACCTCGACGTTTTGCAGTTTCGCACGCTCCAGGTTGCGCCGCGCAAACTCCACCGCACGCGGGTGGCCCTCAACTCCGGTAACACGCGTAAACCGCCGCGCCAGCGGCAATGTGAATAGGCCCACACCACAATAGAGATCGATTGCGAACTGTCCGCTGTCGTCGCCGAGCGCAGCGGCGATCAAAGGTTCGAGCAACTCATGATTGATCTGGAAGAACGTGTCTGCACTGAAGGAATAAGTTTCACTGCCGATGCGGCGGCTGAGAACGCGCGGACTGTAGCCCGCAATACTAGGCGCTACGGAAAGGCCTTCATCTCCAACGACCGCGGCGATATGCCTTAGCTGCCGCACGTCTCTAGCCACTACTTCCTTGTGGATATTCTCAAACGTTTCCTCCATCTGCGACGTGAGCACCGCGCAATGTTCGACGTCGCAAACGCGGTTTGATCCTCGTTCGTAGTAACCAAGCAGTCTCGCTTGCGGATCGACCTGCCAAGTGGCGCGAGCGCGGTAGTGCCATTCGGTGGGCGACGGCGTTATATGAATCTCTCCCAAAAGCTCAAGTTTCGCGATCCGAT
>JBDUDV010000051.1:0-24216 GCA_040002755.1 Acidobacteriota bacterium
GAAGGCGCGACAGGCTTCAGCCATGCCGTCGATAACTTCGGAGAACGACCACATCACTTCCGGACGTTCCGGCGACGCAAAGTTAAGACAGTTTGTTACCGCCAGCGGTCGCGCGCCGACGCAGACTACGTTGCGGGCAGCTTCAGCGACAATCAGCTTGGCGCCTTCACGCGGGTTCGCCGCGCAGTAACGGCCGTTGCCATCAAGCGACATCGCCAGTGCGCGGCGCGTTTCCTTGATTCGCACGACTGCAGCATCGGCGCCCGGCAAAACAGCGGTGTTGGTCCTGACCATGTGGTCGTATTGGCGGTAGACGAATTGTTTGGACGAAAGGTTTGGCGACGCCAAAAGCTTACGCAACGAGTCGTTATGGTCTTGTTCTTTGGTCTTTGGACTTTGGTCTTCAGACTTTGGACTTTGCACTCTGGACTCACGACTCGGTTCTTGCATTGGCCGTTCGTACAACGGCGCTTCATCCGTCAATGCGGAGACTGGAATGTCGGCAACGATCTCGCCCTCATGAATCACGCGCATGTTATGACCCTTGCGCACGCGGCCGATAACCACCGCGTCGAGATCCCACTTACGAAAAATGTCAATAACTTCGCGCTCGCGTCCCGAGTGCGCCACGATCAGCATGCGTTCCTGCGACTCGGACAGCAGCATCTCGTAAGCAGTCATGTCTTGTTCACGTTGCGGCACTAAAGATAGGTCAATTTCAATTCCGGTATTCGCGCGCGCTGCCATTTCGCACGACGACGAGGTGAGACCAGCAGCGCCCATGTCCTGAATCCCCGCAACCGCTCCGCTGCGCATCGCTTCGAGGCAGGCCTCAAGCAGCAACTTCTCCAGAAAAGGATCACCAACCTGAACCGTGGGCCGCTTGGCGAGAGCGGCGTCGTCAAACTCAGCCGAGGCCATGGTGGCGCCGTGAATCCCATCGCGTCCGGTTTTCGCGCCGACGTAAAGTATCGGATTGCCCACTCCCGTTGCCTTCCCGAAAAAGATTTGGTCGCGTTTGACCAGGCCGAGCGCGAACGCGTTAACGAGTGGGTTAAGGCAGTAGGCATCGTCGAAAGCCACTTCGCCGCCGACAGTCGCTACGCCAAACGCGTTGCCGTAGTGGGCAATCCCGCCGACCACGCCCGCGAGCAACGAGCGATTGCGGCGTCCGTGCTTCGGATGATCCAGCGAACCAAAGCGCAGACTGTTCATCGCCGCGATTGGTCGCGCGCCCATCGTGAAAACGTCACGCAGAATCCCGCCGACGCCGGTCGCTGCGCCCTGGAAAGGTTCGATGAAAGAAGGGTGATTGTGCGACTCGATCTTGAAAGCAGCGCACCAGCCGTCGCCCACATCAACGATGCCGGCATTTTCCCCGGGGGGAACGATGATGTGTTCACCGGTAGTGGGGAGGCGGCGCAAGTGGATGCGCGAAGACTTATAAGAGCAGTGTTCTGACCACATCACCGAGAAAATTCCCAACTCGGCGAACGTGGGCTCGCGACCCATGAGCGACTTGATACGTGCAAACTCTTCCGGAGTGAGGTTGTGAGCGGAGATGATCTCGAGAGTGATTGGTTCCATAAAAAGTGATGAGTAACAAAAGTGATGAGCCATGAGTAATGAGTCAAAGAAGAATGGGTAGATGCTTCCTACTCATCACTCATTACTCATCACTTTTCCGGGTTCACCACTTTTTCAATGGCGCTGCGCAGTTCATCCGTCTTGACACGGCCAAAGTGTTTATAGACCACCTCACCCTTGCTGTCGTAAAGAAAGGTTGCCGGCAACGCACCGCCCCATTCCTTATCCACCATGTTGATTGCTGGTTCCGGGTCGGCCACGTTTAGCAAATAGACCGGCATCGTCGCGTTCATCAAGCGAAGAAACTTCGGCACCGCGGTCTTGATGTCTGTCAGGTCGTCGAGAGAGATCGCGATGAAGTCGAGACCTTTGCCGCGATAGTCTTTGTCGATCTTCACCAGATCGGGAAACTCGTCGCGACAGGGATCGCACCAGGTGGCCCAGTAATTAACCAGCAGTGGACGGCTGCCGTCTCGCTTCAGCAGGCTTTGCATCTTCGCAGCGTCAATCGGTTGCGCCACAACGGCAGACTTCACAGCCCCGCGCGGTTTCGGCTTCGTCTTGCCTTGAGCAGCAGCCGAGAGAGTCAGCAACAAACTGCTGACGAGGATGACAATGCTGGCAGTGATCAGGCGAACACCGTCAGGTTTTGTAAAGTAGATCAGCAAAACCGTTATTCCGGACGCCTGATGGAACAGCCGAAAGCGTTCGCAGTCGACTTAGGAACAGGTTTTCCTGCCAGCGTCGCTTCGAGAGCATCGCGTAATTCAGTGGAGTTCACCTGGGTGATGTCGCGGCTATTGTCTATGCGGCCGTGATAGAGAAGTCTGTTGCCGGCGTCGAGGAAATATGCCTCGGGGGTCCTGGTCGCGCCCAACATGTCGGCAATCTTGCTTCCGTTATCTTTCAGAATCGGAAAGGTCAGATTATTTTTGGCAGCGTGGTTTTTCACGTCGCTGGTGGAGTCGGTCGAGTTAGCGTTAATGCCAACCACATTGATGCCGCGGGCTTTGTAATCCTGCGCGAGTTTTTCCATTCGCTCGTTATAGCCGTTGGAGACGGGACACTGCACCGCGATGAAAATCAGCACGGTACCATTTTTGCCTTTGAGCGAAGCAAGCGAATGTTCGGTCCCGCTGGCGTCTGCTAGCGTAAACTCACCAATCGTAGATCCAATGATTGGCGGCGCCGGAATATCGGCGGCAATCGTTCGCGCGCTCACCATTAGCGCGATGGCGAGCAAAGCAAACATCAGGGAAATAGCGAATTTTTTCATGGGTAGTAATTCCTCCCGAAGACTGTAAAAATTGAGTTGAAGCAAAAGGGGAACTGAAGCGAGAGATTATCAGTCGTGGATAAGCCGGTCAAACAAGCGAAGTGCGGTCTCGGAGTTGGATGCTATGGCCTTGCCGTTTCGGTGCGCGGTAAGTCTCTCACTTGCCCGACCACTCAACCAATCGCTGACTAAGCTGCAGCTGTATGCCAATTTCACTGTGCCTTTTGGATGCGCGCGAAGATGACAAGTGCTGTCAAAGTTGTCGTGACGAGAGCTGAAAGCAAACAGAACTGACAAAAGTGGCCGATGACAAACGCTTGCAGGTAGAGCAGCCAGAGCGTAGTCAGAAACATTAAGGCGACCAGGAGGGTAAGTAAGTTGACCATGCCGCGGTAACCAAAAGCCGCCAGCGTAGCCAGACTGAAGAAGAGGAAGTAAGCGATTGCGCCAAGCCCAGCGAGCGGAAAGCCACGCACTGACGCGTAGCGACTTGAGAGCACTTCCGAACAACCAGACGTAATGGTACAGCGAACGCTGCGCCCTGCGAGGTGCTCGACGGTGAGATAAATTGCATCAGCGAGGCCGATGAGTGAAATGAAAGCGGCGACACCGTAAAGTACCGCCGCTCGCCGGGAATGAACTACGTTATCAGTTTCGCTTGACACGTATGAGGGATTCAACGCTCGACTTGTTGACCGCTGCTTTCTGACTTCTACTCTCGTCACGGGTGTGCGGCAAGTTCATTATTGATCAGGGGCTTAAGTTTTTCCGGCGGCAGAGATTCGAAGGGAACCTCCTTGCCGTTTAAAAAAACTGTCGGCGTCCCCTGCACTCCCAGCGAATGTGCGCGCTTCCCATCCAGAAAGATGCGCCGCTCGACTATCTCGTTGCTGTTGTCTCGCGCGAATTGCTCCACATCCAATCCGATGGTTTTGGCGTAGCCCTCGAAGATCGGACGCACATCGAAAGCCTCATGCCAGTCTTTCTGGTGTTCATAGATCATGTCGTGCATTTCCCAGAACTTGCCCTGCAGTCCGGCTGCCTCGGCCGCACGCGCTGCGGCGAGTGCATGCACGTGAGTCGGCACCAGCGGAAACTCGCGAAAGATTATGCGCAGTTTCTGCGGGCCGTACTCCTGCTCCAGACTCTTCAGAATCGGGTGCAGCATGCCACAAGGAGGACACTCGAAGTCGCCAAACTCCTCAAGTGTGATCGGTGCCTTGGCGTCTCCCAGGACATGCGCCGGCTCGGCGCCAGGCTCCGCCTGAACCGGCGTGCTGGTCGCCGGCGACGCGTTTGGAGCCGGCGTCGACGGAGGGGTTTCAGTAGAAGCGCGCTGCATATAGCGGGCAGTTAACAAGCCCGCTCCCAGCACGACGACAATAATGACAAATGGAAGAAGTCGTTTCATTGTTCAGTTCACAGGAATGCTCAGCATTCGGTAGCCACGCTCCCAGGCGTGAAGTTATTTGATGTTGTAGTTAACTGTCTTATCTAGATCGCCATTGACGTAAACTTGAACTTTGTATTTGCCGACCGGCCAATCCTTCGGCAAGGTCAAATGTCCATGAATTAAACTCTCGCGCGGACCGGTGGTGTAATCGATGTCCTTGATCTTTTCGTCCTTGCTGCCCGCGGCATCAACGATCCACCAGGAAAACTTCATCTGCGTTCCGGCTTTTGCCTCCTTCAATGTGGTAACGCAGTGGATCGTCCGGTCACCCGGCTCGAATGAACTCGTTTCGTCGCCCGGTGCTCCATTGCCGTTGTCTTTGGCCATGTGAATCTCGGAGATGGAGTGTCCGGAGCCGAGATCTTCACTGCTTCCCGAATTGGAGTTAGAACTAGTATTGCTGTTTTTGGAAAGGTTGCAAGCCAGAACCACGAAAACTAAGAGGCCGGCTGCGAGCCACGCTGGAGGGTGTTTCATCTCAAGTTTCTCCGGGGGGTGTTGTCGAAAAAGAAAGCAGTTAAGCCACCGCTGCCAGGGTGGCTGCAAGCGAACGAAAGATATCACGGCCGTCACTGGAACCCAGCAAGTCCTCACAGGCGCGCTCAGGGTGGGGCATCAAACCCAGCACGTTGCGCGCGCGATTACAGAGACCGGCGATGTTATCACGTGAGCCGTTTGGGTTGGCGCCTTCGGTCACGTCTCCGTTTTGGTCGCAGTAACGAAAGACGATCTGGTCCTCGCGTTGGAGCTCTGCGAGTGTTACTTCGTCGCAGACGTAGTTTCCTTCAGCATGTGCAATCGGAATTCTTAATACCGATCCTTTCATCATTTCGTTGGTGAAAGGTGTGTCTGAAGTTTCAACCCGAACGGATACGTGTTCACAAATAAAGTTTAGATCGCGGTTGCGGATCAGCGCGCCTGGCAACAGACCTGCCTCGCAAAGAATCTGAAAGCCGTTGCAGATGCCCAGCACAAAGCGGCCACTGGTGGCAAACTTCTTGACGGAATCCATGACCGGCGAAAAACGCGCGAGCGCGCCGGCCCGCAGGTAGTCGCCATAGGAAAAGCCGCCGGGAATGATCAGCGCATCAAAGGAGCTGAGATCCGTATCCCGATGCCAGATGAAATCGACGGGCTGGCCGACCTGCTTCGAGATCACGTGATAGGCGTCGTGATCGCAGTTTGAGCCGGGGAAAACTATGATTCCAAACTTCACGCTTCGATCTCCACGCGATAGTCTTCGATGATCGGATTGGAAAGAACCTCCCGCGCCATGCGCGCCACTGATTCGCGCGCCTGCTCCTCGTTGGCGGAATCCTGCAGGGCAATTTCGAAATATTTACCCTGGCGCACGTCGGCAATTCCGGTAAACCCCAGTAGTTCGACCGAGTGTTGTATGGCTTTACCCTGTGGATCGAGCACGCCGGGCTTGAGGCTGACGAAGACTTTCGCTTTCATATATGGCCACCGTTCCCAAACACTTCTTCATTTTGGTTCGTTCATAGTAGGACAGAACATTGCTTCATGTGTAGCTGTTAGCATACTATCTCGCCCCACGTCTTGTAGTCAGTTATTAAGTTTTCAAACATTCAAGAATCAGGAGAAACCGAAATAATGCAGAACCTTCCACCAAGTCAACCGGGAAAATCGTCAGGCATAGGCGGCCTGGATCCGAAAGTCGCCGCGGCGCTGGCTTACATCTGGATCGTCGGACTGATTTTTTTCTTCATTGAGAAAGAAAATCGCTTCGTTCGTTTCCACGCTATGCAGTCGGTCATTTTTGGTATCGCAAACACGGTAATCATGACGGTGCTCGCGATACTCGCCGTCATTCTGACTTTTGCGTTTGGCATCGGCGGAGCAATGGTTGGCGGCGGGATTGGCACTTTGGTAAGCATGCTGGTCTGGCTAATCTGGCTCTTGTTCTGGGTGATAGGTCTGGCGCTTTTCCTTGGCCTGGTCTTCGCCGCAGTTAAAGCTTACCAGGGACAAAAATTCAAACTGCCAATCATCGGCAACATGGCCGAGAAGATCGTTGACAAGTAAAGCCTGAGCACTTCGCTGCCGCCTTACAAGTAGAAGATTTGCCACTGAACCTAAGAGCTGGGCTTACTTAGCTAAACACCCGGTCAAAGATTGTGTCGACATTTCGTAGATAAGTTTCGAACTTGAACACGCCATCGATTTCTCCTGCAGAAAGGTGCGAATTGATGTCCGCATCTTTCTTCAGAAGATCCTGAAAGTTTTCGTTTTGGTCCCATACCTTCATCGCATTGCGCTGCACCCACTCATAAGCGCTTTCGCGTGAGACACCTTTCTGCGTCAGCGCCAGCAACAGTTGACCGCTGAAGACCAACCCGCGCGTTAGCTGAAGGTTCTGGAGCATGCGCTCGGGATGGACCACAAGCCCCGCGATCAACGACGTGGCTTTGTGAATTATGTAATCGAGCGCAGTGCTCGCGTCAGGCAACACCACGCGCTCAGCGGATGAATGCGAAATGTCGCGCTCATGCCAGAGGGCTACGTTTTCGAGTCCTACCAAACTGTAGCCGCGGATAACCCGGGCGAGGCCGCAGATCCTTTCCGAGATGATTGGGTTTCGCTTATGCGGCATCGCACTCGAACCCTTTTGGCCCACAGTGAAACGCTCCTGAGCTTCGCCGACTTCGGTGCGCTGCCAGTGACGAACGTTGAGTGCAAACTTATCAAGCGACGAGGCGATGATCCCGAGCGTGCACAAATATTCGGCGTAACAATCGCGTTGGATAATTTGGGTGGAAACAGGCGCAGGCTTGAGGCCCAGGCGCGCGCAAACTTTCTCTTCAACTTCCGGATCGAGGAGGGCAAACGTTCCCACCGCGCCGCTTATTTTCCCAACCGCAACCGTGTGCAGCGCGCGCTGCAAGCGCTCACGATTACGCCGCATTTCGTCGTACCACAAGGCGAAAGTCAAACCGAAAGAGGTTGGTTCAGCGTGAATTCCGTGCGTGCGGCCAATTTGCGGCGTGTTCTTGAATTCAAATGCCCGCAGCTTCAGTATTTCAAGTAGAGCTTCGATTTTCTTGAGCAGGATGTCGCACGCTTCGCGTAATAGCAGAGCATTGGCAGTGTCGACGACATCGGAAGAAGTCAGTCCGTAATGAACAAAGCGCGCGGCGTCGCCGATGTTTTCGGCGAGGTTGGTGGTAAATGCGATGACGTCGTGGTTGGTGGTCTGCTCAATTTCGTTTATCCGTTCTACTGAAAACTTAGCGCGGGCCTTAATCTGATCGAGCGCCTCCGTTGGGATCGTCCCCATCTCCGCGTGCACTTCACAGACGGCGATTTCTACCTCCAGCCATTTCTGGAATTTGCTCTGTTCAGTCCAGAGCCCGCCCATTTCGGGGAGTGTGTAGCGTTCGATCATAGCTAACTGGTTTCAAGTTTCAAGTTCGTATACCGAAGTTTGGCCTTCACGTTCGAGTGGAAGCCGGAACGGCTTCAACTCGAAACCTCTTTATTTTAGCGCCGTTGAATTAACAAAGTAGCGGGCCAGCAACCAATGGCCGTCGCGTTCGACCAGCGTGAAGGTTTCCATGCCTTCACCATTCTGAAATTTCGTTCGGTAAGCAACAATGTAAGCGCGGCCCTTTAGCGGTCCCCCGGAATTTTGTTGTTCAGTCGCCGACTGCAGCGTTCGATTCTCTACCGGACCCAGCTTGCTCCGCAGCGTCTTGAAGTTTGCTGTCGATTCATCGAGCGTCGAGTTCTGTCGCCACAGCTCCGATGCATCGTTATAGATTTTGTCGTAACGTTCGGCCGCAATCTCATCGTTGATCGTCCCAATCGCCGACTCTACTTCTGAGGGCAAATTTCGACTGCCCTGATTCGCCTCGCAACCAAGGCCGAGGAGCAGGAAAAAAACAACAACCAACGAAGATACCGCGCGAGCCAGCTTCACCCCTCCGCCTTCATCCCTCATCCCTTGTTACACCTCGATCCACGGCGTCGGTTCCCTGGGAAACGAAAGACTAACCTCGGTCTCGACCGGGAAAAGTGGAAAACGTTCCTGCAGGGCCACCTCAGCAGTAATCTTCGCCAGGTAAGGGTTGTTCGCGCGTTGCGAAAGGTGCGTCAGCACGAGATGCCGGGCTACGCCGTCGAAGCTGTCGCGGATCCAGTCCGCCAGATCTTCATTTGAAAGATGGCCGAGCCGCGACAGAATCCGCTGCTTGAGTTCCCAGGGATACACTTCACACGCCTTCAGCATGTCGCGGCTGTGGTTCGACTCGATGACTATCGCGGCACACCCGCGCAGGCGTTCGCCGACGAGGGTCGTGATGTGACCAAAATCCATCAAGGTCGCGATTTTCACGCCCTGGTGCGTCGCCGTGAAACCGAAATTATCGACAGCATCGTGCGGGATTGTGAACGGATGAAAGTCGATCTCACCAATGCGAAAGTCCCGGCTCGATTCTATTTGCTCGACTCGATCTCTTAGCGCCTTCGCGCGTTTGCGGGGCTCCTCGTCGTTGACGTTGGTGCGCTCGCTTACGTAGGCGTCACACGTTTGCGCGGAAATGTAGACGGGACAGTTGACTGTGCTTAACAACACGCGCAGGCCGCCGGCATGGTCGCCATGCTCGTGCGTGACCAGAACGCCATCGAGCTTTTGCACGTCTTCGCCAACGAGCGCGAGCCGGCGCGCGATCTCTTTGGCGCTGAGTCCGGCATCAACGAGGACGCGAGTTTCACCGGCAACGATCAAAACCGCATTGCCCGTTGATCCGCTGCCGAGAACGGTAAGTTTCATGTTATGGAAATTAGAACTAAGACCCGGCTAACAAAAAAGTGTGGAAGGAAACTTTAGCACTTAATGAGCAAAACAGCTACCGCGAATATTTCCAGGTGGTGTCTTAATTTGAAGTTCAATGTCAGGCATCACTGAGCGACAAAATCAGATCTTCAGTCGCGAGCGATCGACGCGAAAGCCATTGAGGTTTCCGAGGGC
Source organism: Acidobacteriota bacterium (assembly GCA_040002755.1). Lineage (GTDB taxonomy): Bacteria > Acidobacteriota > Blastocatellia > Pyrinomonadales > Pyrinomonadaceae > PSRF01. The sequence goes on from JBDUDV010000051.1 coordinate 9,307, forward strand.
GCCCAGAGCGAGCGTTTCGCTTGTGAAGTATTGCCGGGCGACGCGTTGTAGATCTTCTGAATTGACTGCTTCGATCTTCTCCATCGTTTCTTCAGGCGTGATGCGGCGGCCGTGGATAATTTCCTGCCGCGCGAGCGTGCTGACGCGCGCGCTTGACGACTCGAGCCCGAGCAGGATTGATGACAGGGCCTGGTCTTTCGCGAGTGTTAATTCCTCTTCGGGAACGCTTTCGTTAACCACGCGTTGCATCTCCGCGAGCGAGAGGTCGAGGACTTCGTCCAAGTGGTCCGGCGACGTACCAGCATAGATTGTAAAAACGCCGACATCCGAGAACGTGCTGCCGCCCGCGCCAACTGAGTAGGCAAGTCCGCGCTCTTCGCGAACGGTTTGCCACAATCGGCTTGAAGTGCCGCCACCGACGACTGACGCGAGCAGGCTGCCGGCGTAGCGATCATCGTCCTTCGCGTCAGGCCATGGCGAAGCGAGAATCAGATGCGCTTGCTCGAGTTCCTTCTTCTGCTCGATCAGAATTGGCGCTGCGGGTGTTGGCGATTGTTCGATAAAGTTGGTGCGAACCCAGTCACCATTCGTAGCGGAACTGCCGAAAGATCTCTCAACCAGTTCCAAAAGCAGTTCATGTTCGACATTGCCCGCGGCGGCGACCACGAGGTTTGCCGGCGAAAACTCGCGGGCGTGGTATGACGCGATCTTCTGATGATCAAATGAAGAGACTGTGTCTTGCGTACCCTCGATTGGTCGACCCAGCGGATGTCCGGGGAAATAAGCGGCGTTGAAGAGCTCGCCCAAAAGTTCGTCGGGCGTGTCTTCCACCATTTTCATCTCTTCGAGCACCACTTTTTGCTCGCGTTCCAAATCATTCTGGTCAAACCGCGGATGCGCAAGTAGGTCGGCGAGCAGGTCAAACGCGCCAGGCAGGCTTTTGTCCGCAACCTTTATCGCGAAACCAGTCATCTCATTGGTCGTAAACGCGTCGAGATGTCCCCCGAGTCGATCTGATTCCACAGCAATATCGCGAGCAGTTCGACGTAGAGTCCCTTTGAACACGGCGTGTTCGATGAAATGGCAGATGCCATTGATCTCAGGGGCCTCGTGACGAGAACCTCGGCGCACCCAAATTCCGGCTGTTACTGACCGCAAACTGGGCATCTTTTCAGTTAGAACGGTGAGGCCGTTGGGGAGTCGAGTTAAGCGAACTTCGTCAATCATGCGTCACAACCAAAACCGAGAAATTTAATGTCTGTCCGCATCCTAGCACGCGGGAAACCCCCGGCAAAGTGGAGCCAAAGTCCCCACAAATCGGGACAGATTGCTTGACGTTTTACAAATATTGGCGGAAAATGCGAACTATCCAACGGTTCTGGTAAGTCTCCTGGCCGGAACTAGTTTGCCTTCTGCGGTCACGGCGGAACTGCCTTAGCAGTGTTCGAGCGTCGCAGGAAATCTTAGGAGACTTCTTCCTATTTTGCGCAAAGCACAGTCAAAGTCGACCGGCTTCAAACGTTTCCCCGGGGACGCGTAGGGAGGTTTCGTGGCGATGAAGATGATGAAAAAAATCTTGAGTAGCAGGACAATAGGGAGACGAGCGCTTAGCCTTTTGCTCACACTGTTTGCGGCTGGCCTGTGGGCGCAGGCGCCGGCAAGCACCGGCAAAGGAAGCATGGCGACGATCACCGGAGCGGTACTTGATAACAACGGGAATCCCGTTTCAGGCGCGATAATTTCGCTGCTGCGAGATGGCGCGAGCAAAGTTATCAAGCAAACCCACAGCGACGTGACGGGCCGTTTCAGTGCTCGAATTTCGCCGGGACGTTATGGCATTCGCGCGATTGCTTCAGGTTTTAACGAAGTGGTCTTTTCCTCTGTTGAAGTTCACGCTTCACAGGAACTGGTCTATCGCTTCAACCTCGACCCCATCGGATCCGGAAAGACTTTGCCCGAGCGTCGCCGGGACCGTGACGACGTGAAGTGGACTTTGCGCTCAGCACAGACTCGACGTTCCATCCTCCAGGCCCAGGAAGGTGAAGACTCTGACATGCAGGCGATCCTCGCACAAGAGGCAGCACCGGAAGCAGAACCTGCCGCGGATAGCGCCGGCCAGGATGCCGTAGGGTCGGAGGTTGCGACCTCGCAGTCTCAGCGTCGAATTCAGGGAGTAGTAGAAACTTATTTTGCCGATAACACATTCGGCCCAAGCTACCCGGGTCTTAATTTTGCCCTGGCCATTTCTCCAAGCGATCGGATTGAAATGATTTTTGCCGGCCAAACGACCGGCGGCGCAAACGGTCCCGAGCGTTTTGAAGCCTCAACTCAAGTGCGCGCGGGCAGTCGGCATCGTGTGGGGATGAGTATCGGCGCCGTAACTTTTGGAACACTTGGTGGGTGGATTACAGTGGGCAGTAAGCAAGCAAGTCCTTCGAACAACCGGCCGGGGCAGTTTTCCGTCAGGGCTATTGATGAGTGGATCGTGCGCGACGGAATCGTAGTGGTTCTTGGTCTCGACTATTCTCGTTTCATCGGCGCCGGTGGTGCGCACTCACTCAACCCACGCATTGGAATTCAATACGATGCGAATGCGCGGACCCGCTTGCGAGCAGCGTACGCGCCCGGCGGAGACGAAGGGGACATTCAAAGCGTCGCGGCATTTGAAGGAGCTCAAGTTGCCTTCCGAAATTCCGGGAGACGACCAGTAGCTTACGTTGACGGTCGCGCGGTGATGGATCGCAGTCATCGGCTTGAATTTGGTGTTGAGAGAGTCATCGATAACAAATCCAATCTTGAAGGATCTGCGTTTTTCGATACGACCCTTAATCGCGGCGTCGGTTTGCTGAGCACGCCAATAACCGCATTTTCCGGTACCACTGGCGAGGCTTTCATAAATGTCGCCAACCAGCGGGGCGCGTCGCGAGGTATGCGCCTGGTTTACACGCGCCGGCTCAGCCGCATGTGGACCGCCTCAGGCGGTTACTCGTTCGGTCGCGGACAGCGACTCGCTCCCGGCAAGATTTCCCAACCGTCCGAACTATTTGACAGCGGTTTCTTCCAAACCGCGGCGTTCCAACTCGGAGCTGACCTTGGCAATGGCACAAACATCCGCACCGTGTTGCGCTTCTCGCCAAACGCAACAGTGTTTGCAATAGATCCTTTCGCCGGGCGTCTCGCCGTTTATGATCCGTCCTTAAGTGTCCAGGTAACTCAGGAGCTGCCGAGCTTCGGTCTGCCGGTCAGAGCTCAGGCGGTGCTCGACGCGCGCAACTTGCTGGACGTTCAGCCAAGCACTGAGAACGGAGAGACATTTACCCAACTGAGCAGTAGCCGTCGTTCGGTTCGCGGGGGGATCTCGCTTCGGTTCTAAGGAGGAGAAGGTCAAGCGGAAAATAATTTGCCGGTCCTCGGTCCTCGTTGTCCATTTTGTTCCCCCCGTCTGACGGTTCTCCAAAAACTCGGAAAAGTCCAAAAAGTTGGATTCTGCGATTAGCGAGAGTTTCGTTACAACGCAGATCAGCAGGCACCTTAAGATCGATGGAGGTGACGCCTTGCAGGGTAAACTCACCAGTCTCTCCGCGCGTGACCTGAGATTAAGGCGCGATTGAACGCTCCAACTCGAGAATAACCTTGGGAACATACCTTGCCTTTTCGAGTCGGAACGAGGGTTTGATAACTTGTCGAGAGAATCTAACTAAGTGAAGCGATCGGTTTTTACAACTGGGACGTGGCTCGTGCTGGCCGGCGCCGCCCTGCTGGTCACTGCAGGTGTGCTGAACTTTGCCCAGAGGTTAAGACAAGAAACGCCGGCCTGGGACGGCGTTCGCTGGGCCGACACGAAGCAGGGCATCATGGCCGAAACGGTTGAGCCCGGTTCGTCTGGAGCCCGCGCCCAAATCCTGCCGGGCGATCATCTGATCGGAATTAGCACTGATAACCGAAAGTACGAGGAGGTTGGTCGGGCCCGTGAGGTCCAGATGTATCTGGACCAGGCGCGAGTCGGGGGCGGGATACATTACTTGATTGAACGGCCTTCGTATCCAGTAGAGAGCCGTCTTTATTACGCCGATCTTGACCACCTTGATGCTACCCACAAATGGACGCCACTGGTTGTCTACATAAATTTCATCGGCCTGGTTTTCCTGTTCGTCGGCTTCTTCGTACTCTTCAAGCAAGGTGGGCGGGCGCCGTTTGCATTACATTTCGCTTCGGTCTGTTTGGCAGCTTTTGTTTTTTGTTTCTATACGCCGATCGGCAGCTATCGCGATCTGGATTTAGCGATAGCGATTCTTAAGAACGCTGCGCTGATAGTGTTCCCTCCGCTCTTCCTGCATTTCTGCCTGCTTTATCCGCAGCGACAACAACTTTTTGAACGGAAGCGATGGCGTGCGGCTTTGCTTTATGTCCCCGCGTTCGTGCTGCTGCTGCTCGAGAGTTTTATTTTTCTGCGCGGTGTGATAACGCCGCTCCTGCCCCAACTGCGAAACGTTCCCAATGTTTCCGAAGTGTTTGTTGGACTGTTTTACAAGCTCAGCGTTCTGCACTTCGTCATTGGCCTGATCGCGAGCATCTCGTTCCTGATCAGGACCTGGGTCATGGCCAGAAGCGCAGTGGTGCGGCAGCAGTTGAAGTGGGTTATCTGGGGACTGGTGTTGGCGGTTACTCCATTCACACTGCTTTATGCCGTCGGCTTCTTGTTGGGCGCCCAAACAGATCCATGGCTAACGGACGCGGCTGTTCTTCCGCTGGTTCTGATCCCCCTCTCATTTGGTTATTCAGTGGTTCGCTACCGGTTGATGGATGTCGAGCTGGTTGTGCGCCGCGTCTTCGTTTACGTGCTTACCACGCTCGCAATCGCTTTGATGGTCGGTTCGGTCGTCTATCTTGCCGGGCTCTATGCACTGGGCGGCGATACGGGAACTACTTCCGGCGAGATCACCCTGCGCGTGGTGGTGGCGATCGTGGCCATGGCCGCGATCGTGATGATTGCGGCACCGGTGAAGAACTTTTTGCAGGAACAGATCGACCGGCTGTTTTATGGCGAGCGCTATGACATGCGCCACAGCTTGCTCGATTTTGGCCGCACGCTTTCGGCTACCACCGCGCTCGATCCGCTACTCGATTCGCTCGTCAGCCGTCTGCAGCAGGTCATGAACGTTGGCCGCATCGCGATTTTCATTGAGGACGAACACGCAGCCGCGGGTTATCGCGTGGCCCGGGCAGCGGGGATTTCCTCGGACATGGTCGTGCCGCCCGACTTTCGCGAGATGATCCGGATACGCTCCGCCGAATCCGGCGTAGTCCGAACTGATGATTTGGATCTGATACCCGAAACGTCCGGGTTCGTGCGTCGCGCGCTTCACTACTATGTTCCCTGCGTGGTGCGCGGGCGGATGGTGGCCGTCATCGGACTGGGTCGATCCGCCGATGGTGCGCTGCTCTCATCGGAGGACGTTGAGATACTGCTTACCGTCTCTGGCTACGTCGCAGTCGCGATTGAAAACAGTTTGCTATATCAGGAACAGGGTAACCGGGCCGCGGAACTGAAGCTCCTCAAGGAGTTTAACGAGTCTATTATCGAGTCGATCAACGTCGGGCTCCTGGCAGTGGATCTTGAAGGACGCGTCACGCGCCTGAATTCCGCGCTCGAGAAAATACTTGATTTGAGTCGTGCCCAGGCCGTCGGCAAGCGCGTTGAAGATCTTTTCTCGGCGGATTTTACCGACACGTTGCGCCAGGTACTTGGCAATGATCGCTGGCGCCTGAAGGAAATTCGCAATATCTACAAGATTCACACCGCCACCTTCACTGGCCACCCACTCGTTCTCAACATCGCCATTGCGCCCTTGCAGGACTCACAGGAACAAACCGGCGCCCTGGTTGTCCTTGAGGACGTAACTTCGCGTGTGCGTCTTGAAGAGCAGTTACAGCAGCGGGAAAAACTTTCTTCGATCGGCTTACTGGCTGCCGGTGTTGCTCACGAGGTGAACACACCGCTGACCGGCGTCTCGTCATACACGCAGATGTTGCTTGGCATGCTCTCGGAAACTGATCCCAAGCATGCGCTGTTGTTGAAGGTTCGCCGCCAGGCTGAGCGCGCCACAAACATCGTCAACAATCTGTTGAACTTCTCGCGTACCGGAGACGCAACTGAGTTTAGCGAGCTCGACATCAGCCGTGTCCTGGACGACACCCTGCAACTGCTCGAGCCGCAGTTGCGCGGCAATCAGATTCGAATTGTGCGTGGCTACGATCCAGGGTCGCCTTTGGTTATCGGCAACAGCGGCAAACTTCAGCAGGTGTTTACTAATCTGTTGCTCAACGCTCGCGATGCGCTTCCTGGCGGCGGCTCGATCAGGATTTCTACGATTCCGTCCGATGACCACTCGCTGACGGTTGAGGTATCGGATAGCGGCACCGGCATTGCTCCGGAAAACGTCGCGAAGATTTACGACCCGTTCTATACGACGAAAGAAGTGGGTCGCGGGACAGGGCTTGGTCTGGCCGTCTCCTACGGCATCGTTCAGGAGCATTCGGGCCACATCAGCGTTGAAAGTACGCCAGGGCACGGCACAATATTTCGCATCACTTTGCCGACGGCCCACGCGCGCGTTCCGTTGCAGACAGTTGCCGACTGACTCCGAGAGATTCTAGTTTTCAGATCTCAGATTCAGATCTGAGGTTGAACCTAGCCGCAAGAGCATCAAAGCGCCCCGCTTGGCTCTTGCCTTTTTTTTTGTCCTGATCTCCCCTACACTGATCCAACTCCTGAAACATGAGATCAGCAACATTGGCAGCAAAGACGGAAAGACGCGTGGCTAAAAAGGGTTCAGTACTCATCGTCGATGATGAAGAGATAATGCGTGAAGTGTTGGAGACGTTGCTCTCTTCGGAAGGGTATCGTGTTGACCTCGCTAAGACGGGCGAAGAGGGGCTCGAATCGTACGGTCGCCGCGCGTACGACGCTGTTTTGCTCGACGTTTCCATGCCGGGCATCGGTGGCCTGCGCGCGTTGGAAGAGTTTTTGAAAATGGACGCCGAAGCGGTCATCGTCATGATTACGGCCTATGCGACGTTTGATACCGCCATCGCCGCCTGGGAACACGGCGCCTTCGGCTGTATCCGAAAGCCTTTTCAAAACGAAGAAATCACCGCCAGGGTGGCGGCCGGGATCAAGCGTCGTCGCAACGAGGAGGAGCGGCGAACGCTGCGGCGGGCGATGAGTCGCGCTGTCGATCGTGGCGCGATGGTTGGGCATTCTGACGTCATGCAGGAAGTGTTTCGGCTCGTAGAGCAGGTTGCCCCGGCGCGTTCTACGGTCTTAATCACCGGCGAAAGCGGCACCGGAAAAGAGTTGATCGCGAAGGCAATTCACGAGGCCAGTCCGCGCGCGGGCAAGCCTTTCGTCACGGTCAACAGTTCCAACATTCCTTCCGAACTTCTCGAATCAGAACTCTTCGGTCACACACGCGGCGCCTTCACGGGCGCGGTCGCGGCGAAGAAGGGACTGTTTGAAGTAGCTGATGGCGGTTCGATTTTCCTCGACGAGATCGGCGACATTCCGCCGGAGACGCAGGTGCGCTTGCTGCGCGTTATTCAGGAACGAGAGTTCACCCCGCTCGGAGATACGACGCCGCGCCGGGTCGATGTGCGCATCATAGCGGCGACTAATATTGAGTTGAAGGAAGCAGTCAAGCAGGGAACGTTTCGCGAAGATTTGTACTACCGGCTGGCCGTCGTGCCTATTGAACTGCCGCCGTTGCGCGACCGGCGCGAGGACGTGCTACCGCTGGCCCAGCACTTCATCGAGAAGTATAACGAAGAGAACGGCCGCAAAGTGTCGGAGCAAATCGCTCCAGATGTGCTGGCGCTGCTCGAGGCTTACTCGTGGCCGGGTAACGTTCGTGAACTTGAGAATGCAATCGAAAGGGCCGTGGTCATCGCTCCGCGTGATGAGGTTTCACGCGAATGTCTACGTCCTGAGATAAGCGATCCGCAATCAGTAGCCAGCGCTTCGGAAGAAGGCGCCAGCGTCGGGGCCGTGCAGGATCTGGGCCGCGGCATAAACTTCTACGATCAAGTGCGCCGCTTTGAGATCGATTTGATCAGGCGCGCGCTGGAACAAACCGGCGGCCATCAATCGCGCGCGGCACGGTTGCTGGGCATGAACGCCACCACGCTCAACTCAAAAATCAAAACGTATCGAATCAGCCTGCGGCCCTGAGGGAGACTGATGTTCGTCGATCGCCCTTGATAAGATTATGACCGAAGCTGTGGAAGCGAATACTCTGTACACGTCCCCACTTGAATCGATGCATCAGCGATTAGGCGCGACCATGGTCGAGCGTGAGGGTTGGTCTGTCCCGGCATCCTATGGCGACTTCCTGTTTGAATATGCCGCGGTGCGCGAAGGCGGTTGCGGCGTAATAGATCTTCCCAATAGAGGCCGCATTTTGGTGAGCGGGACTGAGTCGGTGCAGTTTCTTAACGGCTTGATCACGAACGACATGAAATCGCTGACGGAAAACAGTTGGATGCCCGCAGCGTTTCCGAATGTTCAGGGCCGGCTGATCGCGGCCGTGCGGGTGGTGCGTTTGCAGGATGAAGGGACAGACAAGACTGTTTGTCCTACTTTCTTGATCGACACGGAACCGGCGACTCATGAGCGTGTACTCAAAACTATTGAACGCTTCACGCTTGCCGGCGACTTTCGCGTGAAGAATGTGACGAGTCAAACCGCGATGTTGTCTGTTCCGGGAAGAAAGGCGGTTGAAGTTATTCGCAAGGCTTTCGGCGACGCCGCGGCTGAATTGGCCCCGAATCAAGCGAGACAAATTGCCTGGCCGCAGGGCGACGAAAGCGCAGGCTCGAGCGAGGTTACAGGTGGCGTAACTGTGATTCGCGCATCACACACTGCAGCAGAAGGCTTCGATCTGGTTGTAGGTGCTGAGCAAGCCGAACGTTTGTGGGACGCTTTGCAAACTGCGGGTGCCCAACCAGTGGGTTATGAAGCTCTCGAGATCTTGCGGATCGAAGCGGGTGTTCCGGTCTATGGCGGGGACATGGATGAAACTAACGTGGTCACTGAAGCGGCTCTCGACGACGCGGTCAGTTACACCAAGGGTTGTTATGTCGGGCAGGAGATCATTGCACGCATCAAGTATCGTGGGCATGTCGCCAAGAAGTTAACGGGTCTGCGGTTTGAGCAGGCGGTGAAAGTTGTAGCGGGCGCAACGATCAAATCAGCGGATGGCAAAGATGCTGGCAGGGTAACTTCCGTTACCTATTCGCCGCACCTCGGTCGCACAATCGCGCTTGCGTATTTGAAGTACGACTATCTCGCACCCGATACGAGTGTGAAGATCACTTCCGGAGCTGAAGAGTGCGCAGCGCGAGTGACCGAACTTCCATTCGTGCCGAGAGCTGCCTGATAGGAATTCAACTATGGATTTGTTGACAGCTCGACGCCGCTTGGCACACACCAACCACGCCGCAATCTCCCGGTGGTCGCTACGCTCTTGACCTTAGAGATTTAGTAAGCGGCCTGCTTCCCGCTCCAGATTGTCGTGCTGCCGCTACCCTGCGTTTTTTGCCGCAATACCGGCGATGGCTTTCTTGGTGGTAGCTTGTATCGCAGCCCGTGCGGTACGATCAGCAATAGCATTAGCCATCTCGTGAATCGCCGAATGCACGCCAATTTGATGAAGCGGGTTGTTCGGATCTACGATTTCCTCCCAATTCGGTATGAGGTGATAAAGGAAAGCTTGCGATACGCTGAATGCAACTTTGGGTGCCATTTTCTCTCTCCGTTTTCTTTAAGAGGATGCATCGAGGAAGCGGGATCGCCTACTATCGCTGCATCCTATTAAGCGACAGCCTGGATCTTCGGCTTGGAGCCGGTTCTGTAGTAAATCCTAGCAGGGGAACGAGGCAGAGAGTAGAGCTTTGTCTCAAACCTTGCAAGCAAGAAGCTACGGTATCGGTCCGCACCCTAAAGAACGGCCCAGTGTTGTTTGTTAAGACCAATGTCTGGGGAAAAGATGTCTGACAACGATAAGCCGCACGATTTCGATCAGGAGCAGGCGCGCCTGGCCTACTCAATCATCCAGGCGCTCCTCGAGCACACCCGCGTGGTCAGCGATCTGATCGCGCTCATGGCGCAGACGCTCGATCAGGACACGACCAAAGCGCTCACGCAAACTCCAGTTTGGACCGCGTACCTTGACAGCCGCCGCGCCTTGGAAATCACTCGCGCCGACGTGGAAAAGTTTGCCGAGATAATGAAGAACCTGAGCGAAGAAGAGTCGAACTAGGGTTTTGCCTGGATTTCGACAACTACCTGCACTCGTGAGCTAACGTTCAAAGTACCGGCTTGCACCGGAGTTGGCCTGGTTGCCATCCTCGCGAGGCTTGATTCCGCCGAGTAAGCATTGCTACTTGCTATGGACTCGGTCGGAGTTCCTGTTGTCCCTGCTTCCTGCTCCTCGATCACACGTACAACTTTTCCTCCCATCGCTTGAGCGATCGACTGTGCCTTGGTCATTGCCTGAAGTGTTGCTTCCGCGAGCGCCTGTCCGCGCGCCGGGCTGTTCTCGCGCAGGATAAAGGAAACTCTTTCAACGCTGTTCGCTCCCGCCCGCGATGCGGCATCGATGACGGCGCCAACTTTAGTCAAGTCTCCCATTGTTACCATCACGGAGTTCCGAGCTTCGTAACCGATGATCTTCGGAAGCTTGTTGTATCTATCGTCGTATTGTGGTTGGAAGGTGTAGTCGGAAGTTTTGATTTCCGGATCGGCGCCCGCTGACGCCTTCAGCGCCTGGATTACTGCGTCGCTCTTGCGCGCGTTGTCCTGTTGTGCGTTTAGCGCCTGCGGGTTCTGGGTGATGACTGACAACACAACTAACGCAGCGTCGGGCTGGGCTTTCATGCTTGTCTCGCCCGCTACGGTGACGCGCGTCAACGGAGGATGATTGGATGAGCAGGAGGCTGCAAAAACCAGCAGCAAGATCAAACCGATTGCGAAAGATGTTTTCCTGCGATTTGCCAGCCTGGATGTCAAAACCTTCAACATGGTGTTCTCCTTCTCACGAGTTATTGGTATGCACGGGTTGAACGTTTAGACAGCGGTAATCCTGCATTGTTCCTGTATGAAATTCCGGAAGAAAGGAACTTAAAAAAGTCGCGCCGCGCGGTCCCGTCGGGAGATTATGAAGGAACTCAGCATCGACTAGACGGATCCAATTCCCGCATACGTAACACTCAAACACGACAAGCAATTAAATTAATAATTCCGAGCAGGCTCTTCTCTACTTTAACAACCTTGAGACCGGCAGCCTGAGCGGCTTCGGCAGTGCGACGGTTGAAGTGGTCGTCGAAGAGGGGAACCGTAATCAGATTCAGTAGGTCAAATACCGGTCCGAGCAAGCCACTCGGACGCACATGTTCAAGCAGCAACACTGTGCCACCCGGTTTCACGATCCGGCACAATTCATTGAACGCTTCGTCGGGGCGCGCTACCGAGCAGAATACGAGCGTGCCAAAAGCCGCGTCGAAGGAGTTGTTCCCGAAAGGAAGCTGCTCGGCGCAACTTTGAACCAGCTGCACCTTGTCAGGCCGGTTCTTTTCACTGGCGAGGCGCAGCATTCCGTGGCTCGGCTCGGTGGCCACGCCCACACTGTTCATCGGGTAGAAAACGAAATTGCGGCCAGTGCCCGCGCCCAACTCCAAAACGCGCGCGCCTGCCGGCAAGTAATTGAGAGTTGTTGCGCGCAGTCGCGCGAGGAACCACCGCTCAAGCGGTCGCATCGCCTTGTCATAGTGAGGCGCGATGTCGTCATAGGTTCTAACTGGCATGATTCGTAGGACAGCCATTCTTGCCTGTCCATTTTGAGTTTTCTATGCCCTACGTGGGAACGGGCAGGAATGCCTGTCCTACCTCACCATCATGATCACTTGGCGCTCGCGGCCACCGTCAAACTCGCAAAGAAAAATTCCCTGCCAGCGACCAAGCAACAATTTTCCCTTTCTGAAAGGAATGGTAACGGAAGAACCAACCAGCGTTGCTTTGATGTGGGCATCGGAATTCTCTTCGCCGTGACGAAAGCCCATCCCGTGCTGCGGAATCAACGTACGCAGGAGGTGCAACATGTCACGCGGTACATCGGGATCGGCGTTCTCGTTCACAGTTAGTCCAGCCGTGGTGTGTTGCACATACAACACGATGACGCCTTCCTGTTCACCGGAGGCAGTCAATTGTTGTTGCACTTCACTAGTGAACTCAACCAACTCTTCGCGCGTGCCCGAACGCACTTTCAATGTGTACAGCATAAGCCCTTTTGCTGAAGACCAGGTTCGACGATGACGAAGTGTGATTATAGCTGTGAGGTGAAACGCAATGGAAAAGGCCCTGACGAATTGCTTAGTTTTGTCAGGGCCATGACTAAAAGTCGAAAGCTTTCCTAAACCTTGCCTGAGGCTTTACGTTTAAGAACTGCCCAACCGGTTGGCAACACTGCGGCGGCCAACAATATCTTGATCACGTCGCCGATGATATACGGCGCCACGCTGACTTTGAAAGCGGCTAGCGGCGCTGTGTGCATAAGCACCGAAAACCAGGCCCAGCCTGCGAGCAGGATCACAATCGAGCCAACCGCCATCGCCGCGACTGCGGTAATGAAGCGCTTGTCCCAACCATTTTCCGCGAAGGCGCCGGTAATGAACGCCGCTGCCGGGAAAGCGACCAGGTAGCCGCCCGTCGGTCCCAGCAGATGGCCAATGCCACCGGAGCCTCCGTAGAAGAACGGCAGTCCAGCCCCGCCCTCAACCAGATACATAATCATGGCCATCGAGCCGAGCCGCGATCCGAGCAGCGCGCCGGTGAGCAGCACGGCAAAGGTCTGGGCCGTGATTGGCACTGGGCCGATCGGGATCACAATCTGAGCGGCAAGGGCAGTCAGTAGACTAAAAACCACCGCCAGCGAAACGGATCGCGTCCAATCGAGCGGAGCAAGGGCAGCGCCGATCAGTGTGTCGGGTTGGGCATGTTCAAAAGACGTACTCATTGAGCAACCTCACTCTTAGTTTCGAGTTTCGTGTTCCGAGTTTCGAGTCAATGCAATTCTAAACTTGAAACCCGAAACTTGAAACTGCTTTAGTCTTTCTGAGCTTCGGTCCCGCCAGCTGACGCCAGCGTGCCGATGCGCATTTTGTGGAACGACCGCCAGACAAACACCAGCGACGCGAAAAAGAAAACAGCCGCCAGGATGTGGCTGATGAGTGGGCCGTTCTCGCCAAACTGTCCGTGCGTGTCGGCGATTGATACCGCCAACTCAACTGCCAGCAAGCCAAACAACGTCGTGAACTTGATGACCGGGTTCAATGCCACTGATGAAGTGTCTTTAAAAGGATCGCCAACCGTATCGCCGACTACAGTTGCATCGTGCAGCGCGGTGCCCTTTTGTTTCAAGTCCACTTCGACCACTTTCTTTGCGTTGTCCCAGGCGCCGCCGGCGTTAGCCATGAAGATCGCCTGATAGAGTCCGAAGATCGCAATCGAAATCAAATAGCCGATAAAGAAGAACGGCTCGAGAAACGCGAAGGCCAGGGTCGAGAAGAAGATCGTCAGGAAGATATTGAACATGCCCTTCTGCGCATACTGCGTGCAGATCTCGACCACCTTCTTGCTGTCTTCGACCGACGCTTTCTCCACGCCCTCGAGTTTAATGTTGGCCTTGATGAACTCGACCGCGCGATAAGCGCCGGTGGTCACGGCCTGAATGGAAGCGCCGGTGAACCAGTAGATGACCGCGCCGCCTGAGATCAGGCCAAGCACAAACGGAGCGTGCAAAAGCGACAGGTTCTCAGTCCGCGTGGTCAATCCATCAGTCAGTGTCATCATGATCGAAAAGATCATGGTGGTAGCGCCGACCACAGCCGTGCCAATCAATACCGGTTTCGCAGTTGCCTTAAACGTGTTGCCGGCGCCGTCGTTTTCTTCCAACAGATGTTTGGCGCGCTCGAAGTTCACGTCCATATTAAAATCGCGTTTGACCTCAGCATGAACGTCAGGCACCTGTTCGATCAGCGAAAGCTCGTAAACTGACTGCGCGTTGTCGGTCACCGGACCATACGAGTCCACAGCGATCGTCACTGGTCCCATGCCGAGAAATCCAAAGGCCACGAGACCAAAAGCAAACACCGGGGCCGCAACCATCAGCGCATCAAGACCCATGGTGCTGAAGAAGTAAGCAATCGACATCAGGAAGACGATGCTGATGCCCAGCCAGTAGGCCGAAAAGTTTCCCGCTACCAAACCGGAAAGAATATTGAGCGATGCGCCGCCTTCGCGCGAAGAGGTAACTACTTCGCTGACGTGGAGCGAGCTGGTCGAGGTAAAGACCTTAACTAGTTCGGGGATGATGGCGCCGGCGAGTGTGCCGCAGGAGATGATTGCCGAAAGTTTCCACCAGAGACTGGTGTCGCCACCGAGCGACGGGATCGTTAGGTAAGAGATAACGAACGTTACGATCACGGAAAGGATCGACGTGATCCAGACCAGCGAGGTGAGCGGAGACTCAAAGTTCATCTTGTCCGCATTGCGGAAACGAGCTTTGGCGATCGCGTCGTTGATGAAGTAAGAAGCCGCGCTCGCGATGATCATCATGATACGCATCACAAAGATCCACACCAGCAACTGCACCTGAATCTTGTCGCCGCGCACGCCCAGCAAAATAAAGGTGATTAACGCAACGCCGGTGACGCCGTAAGTTTCAAAACCGTCGGCGCTGGGGCCAACTGAGTCGCCGGCATTGTCGCCCGTGCAGTCAGCAATTACGCCAGGGTTGCGCGCATCGTCTTCCTTGATCTTGAAGACGATCTTCATCAAGTCGGCGCCGATGTCGGCAA
>JBDUDV010000052.1:0-24139 GCA_040002755.1 Acidobacteriota bacterium
CCGACGTGACAGGCCGGCGTTCTAACCAACTGAACTACGACTCCGCATTGTCAAAGCAGGACAGACATCTTGTCTGGCCATTTCGACGAAACCAAAACTACAACTTTGGACAGGCAGGAATGCCTGCCCTACCTGGTGGGCGCGGAGGGACTCGAACCCCCAACCTCCTCCTTGTAAGGGAGGCCGTCTACCATTGACATACGTGCCCGAAAAACCCTATCCAAAGATCAGTGCAATCGTCGCTTTATTCGTGTCTGACGAGAGGTCATGCTAAGAGAAGGGAAGAAGGCTGTCAAGGTGAGCACTAGTACCACGATTTTGCAGTCGCGCGTTTTCCCAGTTATAGTTTTCAAGCAACAACCGCTCAGCGGCTCCCCAGACAATCTGTTACATAATCAGTTTCGATCGAGTCGATGGCTTGCTTTCCAAGAATTGCGCTGCTCACTTTGGCGTTAACCTGTTCAGGGTTAGCTGCGCCTGCCCAACAACCTGTGCAACAGCGCCCCCGCAGAGTGAATCCCACCGGAAATCAGCAAACTCCGACCGTTCCCGACAAATCCGTTGACGAGGTTGACGAAGGCGACGTGGTGCGTGTCGAAACGCAGTTGGTCTCCGTGCCGGCGGTGGTTACTAATAGTTCGGGCCGCCCCTTAACGGGATTGCGCGCCGAGAATTTTCTGCTGTTTGAGAACGGGCAACAGCAGAAGATTGCAAACTTCGCCACCACGGAAGCGCCGTTTGAGATTGCGCTGCTGCTCGACACCTCCGGCTCGACGCGCGTTGACGTTGGTCTAATTCGACAGGCAGCGAATGCCTTCATCGATGGTCTGCGTCCTGGCGACCGCGTCGCAGTCGTTGGCTTCAACACGGCGCGGCAGGGACAGTCAGTAGCCGCAAAAGTTGAAGTGCTTGCAAAGTTAACCGACGATCGGAAACTTCTGCGCGCGGCAATCGCGAACCTCGGTTCCAGCCACGGCACGCCTTTCTACGATGCGCTCGTGCGCATTGCCGACGACATATTCCATGAGCCGCCGAGCGAAGAATTGCGGGGCCGGCGCGCGCTGGTAGCGTTAACTGACGGTGTCGATTCAACGAGCAATTCGGATTTTCCAGCGGTTCGTTCGAAGCTCAATCGTGCGGGTCTCGCCAGTTACTTTATCCAGGTAAACACCGAAGACTTCGTTGAGGATCGTCTATTGAAAGACTGTCAGGACGATGGGCGTCTAACGCTTTCCGCGAAACAGCTGGAGCGCTACCGGCAGGTTTTCTTCCCGCGCGCGCGTCCAGAAGACTACGTTGATTTTTGCGCGATGGGTCAGTTCGAAAGAATGCAGATCAGCCGCGACCTCTACAATCTCGCGCGACGCGAAATGGACGAGCTGGCAAAAGCTAGCGGTGGTCGAAACTTCCTGGCGACGAGTTTGCAGGATGCACGCGCGGCATTTGCGCGAGTCGCGACCGAGATCGGCACGCAATATAGTTTGGGTTACTATCCCACTGACAAAGCGCGCGACGGCAAGTTTCGTACGATTAGAGTCGAAGTGCAGGGCGCACCCGAGAAAGCGCAAGTGCGCGCGCGCGAGGGATACACCGCGCCCAAGAGTTAGAAGAGATTTTCCAATTCGCATTTGACATTTCTCATCTCAATAGCCTTCTCTATTGACGACATCCGAGCCAGATGATAATGGACTGTCGACGGCTCGCTTCGCGCTCTGTTAATCTTGACCGCTCTCCGTTTTTTTATTTTTCCTATTTGCCAGCTGCGATCACTCTCGCTTAGGCACGAGGGTGACGCATGGGAGACGACAAAGGCCCAAAAAGCCAGCAGTCGAAAGCGGACGAGTTAGAGGAACGGCTGATTGATTTTGCAGTGCGCGTTGTGAATCTTTCTGCGAGCTTGCCTAAGACTCCTGCCGGAAAACATATAGCGGGACAAATAATGCGATCTGGAACTTCCCCAGCGCCCAACAATGGTGAAGCAAGCGCTGAAAGCCACGCGGACTTCGTTCACAAATTGAGAATCGTTCTGAAGGAGCTGAATGAAACGTCGATATGGCTACGGGTGATTGAACGCAGTAAGATGCTAAGAAAGGAACTGCTTACAGATATTGTCGGCGAGAATAAGGAACTGTGCAGGATCTTCACGGCGTCTCTCAGAACCGCGAGAAAGTGAAATGAATCTGAGGCTTCCAATGACAAATGAGAATGTCAAATGAGAAATGGAAAATCTTACTTCCACTCAAGCAATGAGTAAAACCAACAGCTTCAAGCGAATTGTACTAATCGTATTGGATGGCGCCGGCATCGGCGCGATGCCTGATGCACCTGAGTGGGGCGACGCCGGCTCGGATACGCTCGGTCACATTCTCGAGTCGCGCGATCTTAACTTGCCAAACCTGCAGCGTTACGGTCTCGGCAATGTGAGGGCTTTGCAAAACGTGCCGCCGTTGGCCCAGCCCGTTGGTTCATACGGTCGTTGTGCTTTGAAGTCAAACGGCAAGGACACGACCACCGGTCACTGGGAGATGGCGGGAATAATTCTCGAGCAGGCGTTTCCGCTATATCCCAATGGCTTCCCGCAGTCGATCCTCGATCGATTTATTTCGGAGACTAGTGTGCCTGGCGTGCTGGGAAATGTTCCGGCCTCAGGGACTGAGATCATCAAGGAGTTGGGTGAAGAGCACGTGCAGACTGGCAAGCCGATTGTTTATACATCCGGCGATTCAGTGTTTCAGATTGCCGCGCATGAAGAAGTGATTCCACTCGATCGGCTTTACGAGATTTGCGAAATAGCGCGGAGGATACTCGACGGAGAGCACAAGGTTGGACGCGTAATTGCGCGTCCGTTCCTGGGTGAGCCCGGGAAGTTTTATCGCACTGAGAATCGTCACGACTATGCTGTCCCGCCGCCGCGCGCGAACCTGTTACCCGCGTTGAAGGATGAAGACCTCGACGTTGTTTGCATCGGCAAGATCGCGTCGATCTATGATTCAATGGGTGTAACAGAGGATTTGACGGCGAAGAACAATCAGCAGTCGATCGACCAAACAATTCAGGCGCTCGCACAGGACACGCACGGTTTGATTTTTTCGAACCTTGTCGATTTCGACATGCTCTACGGCCACCGCCGCGACACCCCTGGGTTCGCGAATGCTCTGGAGCATTTCGATTCGAGCTTGCCACACATCGAAGCGGCCATGAACGAAGGCGACTTAATGATCATTACCGCAGACCACGGCAACGACCCAACCTTCCCCGGCACCGATCACACCCGAGAGTATGCGCCGTTGCTGGTCTACGGAAAAAGCGCGCGCCCGGGAGTCAACCTCGGCACGCGCGGTTCGCTTGCAGACATCGGCCAAACAGTTGCCGAGAATTTTGGTTTGAAATTACGTGCGGGCGAGAGCTTCCTGTCCCGGGTTTGCAGGCTGGACTGAACTAGTAGACAGAATTAACTAGATTCACAAAATAACTTAGTTGAACGAGTTGTCTCGTTTCTCTTTGCGCGTTCTTGTTAACCCTCTTAATCCGATTGTCGATTCAATTTCGCTTTGCCGAGAGGCTGTTGTAGACGAGAGTTAACCAGATATCAGTCTTGATGAAGCCACTGCCCCACGTCTTCCACTCTTCCGGCAATCCTTCCGCTTTAATTTGATCCAAAGTCTTGCCCGCGGCCATTCGCTTTCGCACTATGTCAGTTGTCTCCACCAGCATGCGGTGAAAAGCCTTCAGGCCTTCCGTGTCTGAAAGCGGTCCGTGGCCGGGAATGATCTTCACGCCCGCGGGCAGCTTGCTGATAATGTCGCCGACGTTCGTCGTCATTCCTTCTACATCGCCGCCCGCTTCGAGGTCGACGACAGGAAATCGCCCGGCAAAAAAATCGTCACCCATGTGCACAACATTTGAGCCGGTGAAGAAGATAACGCTGTCGCCGTCAGTGTGACCGTGCGGGAAGTGTATGACCTTGATCTCTTCGCCGTTGAAGAATACGGAGACCGCGTTGTCGAAAGTGATTACCGGCAAGCCTTCTTTCGCCATGGGGGGTGTAGTGCGATTGAAGAACTTCGACTTCTGTTCCTCCGTAAGCCGCTTGCGAACGTTTGTCTGCGCGATTATGGGAGCTTCGGGACCAAAGACCGTGTTGCTGCCGGTGTGATCGCCGTGATAGTGGGTGTTCAAAACAAATTTCAGTTTGCCGTCGCCTAGTGTTTTTAGTGCGGCCTTGATCTTGTCTGCCAGCGGCGCAAACTCATCGTCAACTATCAGGATTCCGTCAGGACCCACTGACACGCCGATGTTTCCGCCGGCGCCTTCCAGCATGTAAACGTTACCCGCGACTTTGGTGACTTTGATTTCAACTTTGGAAAAGTCTTGAGCGCGCGCTTCGGCGCAGAAAGCAACTAAGGCGAACAAAACCAGAACGTGTCTTCTCATCGATGACTCCTCAATGCTCGAATGAATTGATGTTGTTAGCGCTCCGCGCTCATTGCGCGCGGGGTCTCAGTAATTAGTTGTGCGTTAGCCTTGCTCCGGGTTTTTTAGTACCGCAATGAACGGCAAGTTGCGATAGCGTTCGGCGTAGTCGAGACCGTAGCCGACGACGAAGGCGTCGGGAATCTTGAATCCCAGGTAATCGATTTTCACGTCCTTCTCGCGTCGCTCAAACTTGTCGAGTAGCGCGGCCAACTTCACACTTGCGGCGCCACGCGACTCCAGGTTTGCCAACAAATAGGAAAGCGTCAGTCCGGTGTCAACGATGTCTTCGACGACCAGAATGTGACGGCCTTCGATCGGGACGTCCAGATCCTTCATGATGCGAACCTCACCCGAGGTGCGCGTCGACGAGCCATAACTTGAAATCGCCATAAACTCGATACCGAGGCGCGTGTCTATTGCCCGCAGCAGGTCGCTGAGAAAGAAGCAGGCGCCCTTCAACACTCCGATAAGCAGCGGGTTGCGGCCGGCATACTCGCGGGTGATCTCCGCGCCAAGTTCCTTGATGCGTGTTTGAATTTGTGCCTGCGAGAGCAGGACTTCCAGATTCGGATTGCTAAACTCTGACGGTATCTGCGCTGATGAAGTAGCCAAGTTAATCGTCTCCTCGGATGAGTTGCTTATGATTGCGACCTTTGGAAGCAAACGCTGTTGCGAATCTGCCTTATGGTGCGACATACTATTGAAGCTCTCCGTGCAGGTCAATCTCGTCCAGAAATCTGGACTTTTATATTTGCTTCTCCAGAGGAACCCAGAATCGTGTCAAGAGCGAAACTTCCGCTTCTTAATTTGGCGCTGTTGCTTTGTGTATTAGCCGGTGCAACGCAAGCTGTGGTCGGGCAAGCGGCTGCACGCCCGGCTCCGGTCGCAAGCCCCGCGGTTGTTCACTCGACGGTCACAGAAACTGCCGTTGACTCCAGCATTCCCAATGATAAAGCGGTTGAAAAGATGCTGACTCTTTACGCACCGAAGGTGCGTGCCCTGGATCAGGTGATTGGCAAACTGAAAGGCGACCTGAAGAAGGGCGGCATCGGCGCCGGCTCGCTTGGTAATTTTGTTACGGACGGGATCCGCTCAGAGGCCAGCCGAAAACTTGGCAAGCCGATCTTGCTTGCCGTAACCAATGCCGGTGGATTGCGCCGGGGCGTGATTCCTGAAGGCGAACTTCGTTTAAGAGACATCTTCGAACTCATGCCGTTCGAAAACGCTTTGGTCGCGTTCGATCTAACCGGCGCACAAGTTTTGGACCTTTTGCGGGTAGTAGTTTCCTTTCGCGATGCGCAGTCTGGCGCGCGAATAGCCTATCGAACAAGCGTAAATCGAAAACCTGAACTCGAACAGGCGCGCTTTCTTATTGATGGAGCGGAAAGAGAAATCGATCCCGCTGCGACTTACACCGTTATCAGTATCGACTACTTATGGAAGCGGCGGTCGACAACACCTTCTGAGACAGAGGGCAATTATTCGATTTTGAACGAGGGAAAGAACATCACTCCGTTGGGCCTCACGATTCGCGATGCGCTTATTGGTTACGTTAAAGCCGAGACGGCAGCCGGGCGCGATATCCACTCCACCCTGGATGGTCGTTTCGTTTTCGATAAGGCCGGATCCGAAGGCGCGCAGGAACCTAAACCATGATCACGAGACGAAGGTTCTTGAAAGCTTCGTTGGCCGGCGGCGCAGTTGCGCTGAGTCCGCGTTCCACTTTGAACTTGTTATCGACGCCGGCGTGGTCGGCGATCAGTGCGCCGCTGTTGGCGGTGGCAGCCGGCGAAAAGCTGATCACAATTCTCCACACTAACGATACTCATTCACAGATTGATCCTTTGCCGGCAAATGACCGGCTATATCCGGACAAAGGCGGAGTGGCGCGGCGGGCCACTTTGGTTAAGCGGATACGCAGGGAAAACTCCAACACGTTATTGATCGATGCCGGCGACGTGTTTCAAGGAACGCCTTATTTCAATTTTTATAAAGGCGAAGTGGAATACAAGTCGATGTCGCTAATCGGCTACGATGTAGTCACGCTCGGCAATCATGATTTTGACAACGGCGTAGACGCCCTGGCGGCGGCAATGAAGTTCGCCACTTTCGATTTTGTGTCCGCCAACTACGACGTGCGCGGCACTGCGATCGAAAGCCGCGTGAAGCCTTACGTCGTGCGCGTCGTTGGTGGTGTGCGCGTCGGACTGTTTGGCCTGGGGATAAGTCCCGACAATTTGATCACGCCGCAGAATTTCAAGGGTGTGAAGTATAACGATCCGGTGAAAGCGTCGCGGGAGGTGGTGAAAATCCTGCGCGAGCGCGAACGTTGCGCACTGGTGGTTGGTATGTCGCACCTTGGGTATTATCCAAACCCACAAGGTGGTGAGGTTGGCGATACCCAGGTGGCGGCACAAGTAGATGGCATCGATTTCATTGCCAGTGGACATACGCATACTTTCATGCAGCAACCGGTAATACAGAAGACGCCCGCCGGCGGCAGTACGATAGTTTTTCAGGTTGGCAGGAGCGGCATCTACGTGGGCCGCGTGGATATGAAAATACGAGCCGGCAAAGTGGTCGCGTCTGCCGGGCGCCTGTTGGATTTGCGTGATGAGACGCTGGGATGAGAAAGCAATCAGCAGACAGCAATCAGCAATAAGCCGGAGCGCTAACGCTTGAGCCTAACGGTTTCGCTGACTTCTACTTTCCTTCCGGCTGACTGCTGTTTGCTGACTACTGATTGCTATTCCTATGGATAATTCCACTCGTGACCGGATCAGAGCGCTGGTTCGCGACGTACTCGACAAATCAATTCCCGAAACAGCACCCCCGCGTCGTCCTGAAACGCCGGTGACCGCGAGTCGTTTTATCGATACGGTGCCCAAAACTCCAGTCATATCTTCCGAAACAACGGCGATTCGCGACGAGTCTTCAAAGACCGTAATCACTGAGGATGACGTTCGCGATCTGGCACCGGGAGCAACGCTGCGCATTGCTGAAGGTGCACGCCTGACACCGCTGGCGGCTGACATCGTAAGCGAGAAAAAGATTGAGATTGTTCGGCGCGTGCCGCGGCGAGGGTCAAAAACATCGCGGTTGATTGCGGTCGGCGCAGACCACGGGGGCTTCAGGATGAAACAGGAGCTCAAGACTCTGCTAACTGAGCTCGGGCATCAGGTCCACGACTTTGGCACGGATTCGGAAGAGCCTGTCGACTATCCGGATCTCGCCTACGCCGTCGCTCGCAGTGTTTCCGAAGGAACGTCAGACTTGGGAATCGTAATCGATGGCGCCGGTGTCGGTAGCGCGATGACGGCAAACAAAGTCCCGGGCGTTCGCGCCGCTGCTTGTTACTCAGTGGCGGTTGCCCGCAATTCGCGCGAACATAACGGCGCGAACGTTCTCAGTCTCGGAAGCAAGACGATCACCAGCCCCGAGATGCGCGAGATTGTCCAGGCGTGGCTGGGAACTGAATTGACCGAAGAACGACACCGCAAGCGCGTGAGCAAGATAGACGCGATTGAGCGACAGTATCGGGGTTAGCCGACGGGCGGCACTCCGGCATCCAACGATTCGCAACCACTGTTCTTATCAGTCATCGTGTTAGAATAATCCGCGTAATGAAAATCATACTACTTTCCCTATTCACTTTCTTAAGTTTCACTACCGTCCTTGGTCAGCAGCCAGCCGTCGTTCATCCCGAGTCTGGCACCTGGGTCAAAGCCGCTCCTGCCAAGTCAGGGTTTTCCGTACTCTTGCCGGGGAACCCGTCCGACAAAGCGCAGCCATTGGAAGGTCATCCGGGGCTGGAAAATCATCTGCTTACACTCGAGACCGAGCTTGGTGGGTACGTGGTTTCTTACTTGCAGTTTGCCGATGAAGTGACCGATCCCGCGCTCATCAAAAACATGCTGGATCGAGGGCGCGAGGGTGGAGTCGCCAGCAGCGGAGGCGAATTGGTAAGCGAGACAGAGATCAAACTAAATGACTATTCCGGCCGCGAGTGGAATATGAAGCTCCCGGGTGGCCTAACGGCGACGGCTCGCGCTTATTGGGTCAAGCGAACCCTTTATCAAACTATTTTTGTAAAGGGTTTGAAGGCGAGCGATTCTCCGGAAACCATTAAGCTTCGTCAGGAAGCTCAGACAAAGTTTCTGGATTCTTTCACCTTGAGCGAATGACTCTCGGCAAAGGGCAATGTCTTACAACAATTCATTAAACGGTGATCGCGAGCGTCTGATCGAACAGATCACTGACGCCATCATCAGCCGTCTAAATGGCGATGGAGACGGCTTATCGCAGGCGGCCATGTGCGGGTGCACCTCTGAATGCTTTAATCGCTGCCCCGAGCGCATGCATCGCATCATCGATGCCGGCGCGGCGCGCATTGGCCTGGTGTTGGGTGAAACGTCGTCGGCGAAAGATTGGGCCAGCCTGATCGACCACACGCTACTGAAGCCTGAAGCAACCGACGAAGACATAAAAAAGTTATGCGAAGAAGCCGCAAGGTATGGGTTCGCCTCGGTCTGTGTGAATCCAACCTGGGTGCGCGCCTCTGCGTGCAATCTGCAGGGCACTGGCATTCCGGTTTGCACCGTGATTGGATTTCCGCTGGGCGCGACGTTGTCTGACGTTAAAGCTTACGAGGCGCGGCGTGCGATCCTTGATGGCGCGAGCGAAGTGGACATGGTGATTAATGTCGGCGCACTCAAGAGCGGCGATGATTGTCTGGTCGAGCACGACATTCATTCCGTTGTTGAAGTCGCACACGAATACAACGCGACCTGTAAAGTGATTATTGAAACGGCGTTATTGAATGACGATGAAAAGGTGCGCGCGTGTCTGGCAGCCAAGAAAGCCGGCGCAGATTTCGTGAAAACTTCGACTGGTTTTTCAAAAGGCGGCGCGACTGTCGCCGACATTGCCTTGATGCGGCGCACGGTCGGCGCGGACCTTGGCGTCAAAGCCTCGGGCGGCGTGAAGGGTCTCGAAGACGCGCGGGCCATGGTTGAAGCCGGCGCCACGCGCATTGGGGCGAGCGTCGGTGTAAAGATCGCGCAGGAAGCGGCTGGGCAAAAGACGACCGCTGGAACGCCCGCCGCTTACTAGGCACAAATCGAAGTTCTACTACCCGCTTTAAGCGACAGCCACAATTCATTCAGCCTTGAAACCCCACCTGCTTTGCGTCTATCCTCAGGTTGAGCTTTCCGAATTCCAAAGTTCAGCGCAAATAAATGCCTACAAAGCACAATGTCCTTGCAGTGATCCTCGGTGGCGGTGCGGGAACTCGTCTCTTTCCTCTTACTCAACAACGATCCAAGCCCGCTGTTCCGCTCGGCGGGAAATACCGCCTGGTTGATATCGCGATCTCAAACTGCATTAACTCCGACGTCTTCAAGATGTTTGTGCTGACGCAATACAACTCGGCTTCGCTGAATCGTCACCTCGCCCAGACCTATCGCTTTTCGCCGTTTTCCAATGGCTTCGTCGAAGTGATGGCTGCCGAACAGACGCCTGAGAGCCCGCAGTGGTTTCAGGGAACCGCCGATGCTGTGCGCCAGGTGCTGCCACACATCCGCGACTGGGGCATTGACACGCTGCTCATCCTGTCCGGCGATCACCTTTATCGCATGGACTATGGCTTGTTTCTCCAGCGGCATTACGACAGCAATGCGGACGTGACCGTTTCTGTCACTCCCTGCGACGAAGTGGCGGCAACCGATTTTGGTTTACTAAAAACAGACGAGACTAGTCGCATTGTTGAGTTCAAAGAAAAGCCGAAGGGCGACGAATTGCAAGCGATGCGTGTTGACACGAGCAAGCTGGGATTGAGCGAAGACCAGGCCGGCGCGCGTCCGTTTCTGGCATCGATGGGAATCTATGTTTTCAAGTATGACCGTCTGGAACAACTGCTCGCCGAAGACCCTAATGCGGTTGACTTCGGCAAGGAAATTATTCCCAGTGCGATTAAATCAGGGCACGTCGAAGGCTACTTGTTCGATGGTTACTGGGAGGACATCGGAACGATCAGCGCTTTCTATCGAGCCAATTTGGACCTGACGTCAAAGATTCCCAAGTTCAATTTGTTTGATGCCGAAGCGCCGGTCTTTACGCGCGCTCGCTACCTGCCGCCTTCGAAGGTTGAAGAGTCGCAAATTGTTGAGTCGATCCTGAGCGATGGCTGTATTGTCCTCGGCGCCGCAATCACAAACTCTGTAGTCGGGTTGCGAAGCAGGATTTCGAAAGGCGTTAAGGTCGACGCTTCGTTTCTGATGGGCGCTGATTATTATCAGACTTTTGAAGAGATGCGCGAGGATCTGGTGGCGAATAAACCGCGCGTGGGAATAGGGGAGGGCACTGTCATTAATCGCGCCATCGTCGACAAAAATGCCCGCATTGGCAGCAACGTTCGGCTCGTTAATGAAGCGGGAGTTCTTGACGCTGATGCGGAAGATGGCTCCTATTACATCCGCGATGGAATTATTATTGTTCCCAAGAATGCTTTGGTGAAGGACGGCACGGTGGTCTGACCAGTACAGACATTGATCCCGGTCGTACTCGGAGGAAAATGCTGTGGCGATTGGCTGGGGCAAATCCTACGAAGAGCAGATGGAAGAGGCGAGCCAGCGCGCCTCAATTGAACGAACGCCGCGAGTCTCGTTAGACGAGCGCGTCCGACTCCAACGTCTCGAGTCGCTCAAGTTGTCCCGCTCGCGGGTTGAAGACCAGTTGAGTAAGGCCGTTCAGCCGGCGCACCGGCAGATGCTCATGAAGGCCCTCCAGGCAATTGAGGAAGAAGCTGACGAAATCTCTCAAACCCCATCGGCTTAGCTACGTACGTGGATCATATTTGCCCTGAAATGATCTTCTTTAATGTATAACCTTAACTGTGAAAGCTCACCTTGGATGCCGGCAATACAAAACGCTAACAATAATGCCTGAAAAGTCACCAACCCGAGACTACCATCCCGCCAGAGTAGAGCGCTCCGTTCCCCGCCGGCGCTCAACTAAAGCAGCCACGCAAGGATTCGTTCTATCAAACAAAGAGCTCAACGTTGAAGTGGAACTTGAGGGTCGCGTCGTAAGGTTAACGAATCTTGCGAAGCCGTTCTGGCCCAAACTGGGGATAACGAAGCGAGATCTGATTCAGTATTACGCTGACGTGGCGCGGTATCTACTGCCTCATCTAAGCGACCGGGCGATGGTGATGAAGCGTTATCCCAACGGCGCGGCGGGTGAGTTTTTCTTTATGAAACGCTGTCCCTCGCCACGACCAGAATGGCTCGAGCTTTGCCATATCCAACATTCTTCCGGCAACGTAATCGACTTCCCGATGATTCAGGATCTGGCCTCCCTGTTGTGGGTAGTAAATCTTGGTTGCATTGACTTAAACCAATGGTATGCGCGCTGTGATGATGTGGACCGACCGGATTATCTGCACTTTGATCTCGACCCGGTTCCAAACGCCTCCTTCGGGAAGGTGATTGAAACGGCGCTATTGCTGCGGCAGGGGCTCGAATCGTTGAAGATGCCGTGCTACGCGAAGACGACTGGCTCGAAGGGGATTCATGTGTATGTCCCAATCGAGCGGGGACCAACGCAGAAGCAGGTGTGGAGTTTTGCTAAAGAGTTTTCGCATGCGCTCGCCGCGCAAGCTCCCAAGTTGATAACAGCGGTTTACACCGTTTCTAAAAGGCCGAAGGGCACGGTGCTGGTCGACTACAACCAGAACGCCTGGGGACGCACGCTCGCTTCAATCTATTCCGTGCGGCCGCGTCCGCGAGCTTCTGTCTCAACACCGGTGACCTGGACTGAGCTTGAGCGCGGTGTCAGCATCGACGACTTCACCATGACGAACGTTCCAGTGCGGCTGCGAAAGGTTGGGGACCTTTGGAAGCCTCTACTCGCGAAGCGAGGGCGCTTCAAACTTGAAGCTTACCTTTAGGTCTGGCTAGTTTTGGAAGATGGATCGTCGAAGTCAATTGACGTAAAACATCAAAGGTCGGCGAGCAGACAGTTAAGAGAAAACGTTAAGCCGTTTGCGACACCGTTTCTCGATGGAAGTGGGAATGGATCAGCAGTCAGTTAGCATCTGGACCGTGGGGCACTCGACGAGGTCCGCCCCCGAATTCAAGGAGATATTGCAGTCACACCGGATCTCTGCTCTGGTAGATGTCCGGAGCTTCCCCGGGTCTCGCCGCTATCCGCACTTCAATAAAGAGGAACTCTCCCGCAACCTCGAAGCGATTGGAATTCTCTATAATCACAATCCGAAGCTCGGCGGGCGGCGCCGCCCATCTCCCAATTCAAAGAACACTGTGTGGCAGAATGCCTCCTTCCGGGCCTATGCCGATCATATGGAAACCGAAGAATTCCGTGAGGGAATCGAAGAGTTGCTGGCGTTGGTTAGCACGAGAACCGCAGCAATCATGTGCGCTGAGTCGTTGTGGTGGCGCTGTCACCGAAGTCTGATTTCAGATTTCCTCAAATCAAAAGGGTTTGAAGTAATTCACATTCTCAACGGCAAGAAAACTGAAGTTCATCCATATACGCCGGCAGCGAGGATTGTCGACGGCCGTTTGTCGTACGAAGGGTTGTTGCCCGGTTAGAAGTCTTGAGCGACTCATTAGTTCAACTAAAGCCTTAGCTGCCCTTGCTGTGCCAAACCTTTTTCCTGCTGCCTTGCTTGCGACGCTTGACGCCGGAGCGTCGAGGGATCTTCTTTGGATCCCCTGTGGCAGCCTTTTTGATGTCGCCACCTTCGTCTTCAGCAATCTCCGCCAGTGTTCTGCGAGTAAGAATAGAAGCTGGGGCGATCTCGGTGACGTCCTCGTCCGTGGTGTAATAATCACGATGCTTTATCAGCAACCACTGTCGGTCTCGGGTTCGTACCAACACCCACGAGCCTTTCAGCTTCTCGCCGTTCAGGGAAAACTTTAACTCTCCCTTGCGTAGCGCAGCGGTCACATCGTCCGTTTCCTCGGGGTCGTACGTCCCGTAGTCCCAGACCATGACAGTTCCGCCGCCGTATTCGCCTTCGGGGATGACGCCCTCGAAATCGGCGTAGTCAACCGGATGATCCTCGACCTGCATTGCCAATCGCCGGACTGTCGGATCAAGTGAAGGCCCCTTGGGAACCGCCCAGGATTTCAAAACCCCGTCGGCCTCAAGTCGGAAATCGTAGTGAAGCGCTGTAGCGCGATGTTTCTGGATAACAAAAATACGCCCGGACTTCGTGCTCCTTTTCTCCGGCCCTGGTTCGGGAGTCTTGTTGAAACGGCGTTTCTTCTTGTATTCGGTTAGGGAAGCCATCGAGATTATAAAAGCTTGATGTGATGCTTTAAGTGTCGCGAAAGAATTGCGCTTTATTGAGCGGCCTGAGCGATCGCCACTTCCGCAAGGCCGTCCTCGGATTGATCTGCGAACAATTCGGCTTGCACGGGATCCAACCCCAACACTTCTCGGACGCGCCCGAAGCTGCGCCGGTGGATGGGGACGGCGCCTAGTTCTTTGAGAGCGCGACAATGCTCAGGTGTTGGATAACCCTTGTGCGACGCAAAGCCGTAACCTTGATACAGAACATCCATCTCCAACATGTGTGCGTCGCGCGTGGTCTTGGCAATTATCGAAGCGGCGGCAATGCTGGCGGAAAGGGCATCGCCGCGGATGATGCCACGCTGCGGCGCGGGGCACTGCGGTATTTTGCGAGCGTCCACTAAAACAAAATCAGGCACGCAGGCGAGTCCATTAACGGCCCGCTGCATAGCCAGTAAACCTGCGTGATAGATATTGATCTTGTCTATCTCTTCAACTTGGGCAAAGCCAAACGACCAGCAAACTGCGTCTTGCTTTATCTGCGCAGCGAGTTCTTCGCGCATCTCATGGTCGAGAATCTTCTTTGAGTCGTTCAGGCCGCGAAGCTTGTAGTTCTGAGGCAAGATCACTGCCCCCGCTACCACCGGACCCGCGAGCGGCGCCATTCCAGCTTCATCTACACCGGCTACAAACCCATAGCCCTGGGCCCAAAGATCTATCTCAAACCGCAACAACGTGTGCAGTCGTTGACCTTCAGAGCGGTTACTCCGATAACGCTCGCGAATTCGTTTTGCGAGTTGATGTGCGCCAGCTCGAGTATCCACGTCCAGGGCCTCGAGCAATCCCTTAGGTACGGGCCGGGCTCGCTCGAGAAATAGTTCTCGTAATTCCGGAATTGATCTACGCAGTAAGTCTTCGATTGAAGGCATGTTGCGGCATGAACCCTTTGCTTTAAGAAACTTGAATCCGCGCTCCTAACGGAAATGTTATTCTAAGACGAAAAGCGAGCCGCGGCGAGTATGGAAAAGATAAACATGAACGCCGACGCGAGTATAGAATTGGAAGTTCAACAACTAACGCGAGCACAGTTGCGCCTTCTTGGAATTCTGCCGCTGGGATTTTTCAGCGTTCAGTTTATTCATTACTGGCAGATTGACCAACTCGGACATGTGTTCTGGATGTGCAACATTGGAAACTTGCTGCTCGCGCTGGGCCTCTTTTTTGAACAGGCAATCCTGATACGGGTGGCGGCGTTATGGATGGTGCCTGGCGTTGCGGTCTGGTTCGCGTACGTCGTGCCAACATGGGGATTGCTGTTGACCGGCAAGTTTACTTCTAGTGAACTGTTGGCCGTGATTTCCTCCACCCTAGCGCACCTTGGCGGCTTTTGCGTTGGCATGGTTGTGATGCGAAGAATCAGAATGGACAGCAGGGCGTGGTTTTACGCGTTCATTTGGTACTTAGTGATGCAATTGATCTCACGGCTAGCAACGCCGGTGGCTTTGAATGTGAACGTCTCACAAAGTGTTCAAGCAGGATGGGAACAAACCTTCAGTAACTACTGGAAGTTTTGGCTAGTCTTAACTGTGTTAGTCGGCATCTGCCTGTGGCTTCTTGGCGGACTATTAAGGATGTTATGGCCGACTCCGGCGGTTGATGATTTCGGTGCCCCCGGCGACTGACTCAGACTGCTTCAGTTAATTAGCCACGTGTCGGTGCGCGGTCGTGCCTCCGCCAACTTCTTCTGAAGCACTGGCGCTGATCTTCGGGCAGCAGCGTAGTTAGCCGGTGTTCCGGAAGGATTGAAGATATAACTATCACGCGTGCGGACCGCCAAATTGGGTTGATTCACTCGCACGGTTACTTGCCGTCGTTGGCCCGCCTGGGCCGGGGTCTTCGGGTAGTAGCCAAGGGCGTATTGTCGGCGCAACTCTTCAGCGATATTGGCAAAAGCTGAGGACAGATTCTGCGTTGAGTCGGCCTGGTAGTTGCGGGCGCCGGTCCTTTCGGCCAGTGCGCGCAGATAACGATTCGCGACGTCGTAATCATGCCTGCTCGTACCAACGCCACCGCCACCGCCCGAACGGCGACCACCGCCGTTGCCTAATATCCCACCCAGAATCTGACCGAGAAGGTCGTCATTCGGGTTTCGACCACGGCGTGAACCTGGCCAGCCGCCTCCGCCGCCACCCTGATCGGCGTAAGTATCGAATTGCACTGGATAGATCAAAGCGTCCAGCTCTTCAGCATCGCGAACGTTGCTGGCATAGGAAGCATGTTTGCTGGTGGTATCGACGCCATCGGTGAAAAGAACAATGGCTTTGCGACCATCTACGGCATTTAGTCGTTGGTTCATGACGAGATCGACTGCGTCATACAACTTAGTGCCATCGCCTGGTTCCGTGCGCCGAATCGCATCACGGAGGCGTGAACGGTCGCTGGTAAACTCGCTAAGTATTTTTATTTGATCGTCAAACGAGACAATCATTACGCGGTCATCCTGCCGCAACTGATTGACGAAAGTAATGGCTGCATCCTGAATTTCGTTGAGCCGAAAACGAGTAGATCCACTCGTGTCGAGCATGAGTACGACCGAGAATGGCTTGTCGACTGAGGAGAAAACTGCAACTGCCTGTTCGACTCCGTCTTCCCAGAGACGGAAATCTTCTTTGCGCAAATTTGGAATGTAACGGCCATCGCGATCCATAACGCTCACCGGCAAGGTGACGAGCGTCGTGTTGACGCGAATTACATCACCGGCGTCAACTTCGTCGGACGCAGCAGAAACCGGCTCTGAAGGTTGTCCCTGGCGCTGAATGCCGTCAGACTGCGTTGCGCCGATTAAGACGGGTGCCTTAGACGAACTTGGAGAACTGGGCGTTGGCGATGAAGCGTTTCCCGTTACTCGGCGTTGGCGCGTTTGGCCATTCAATACAACAGCAAACATAGCCACCAGGGACAGCAGGACGAGACAAGTTGAAATTCTCTTCATAACAAGACTCCTTGACGTCAGGTCACATGCAGTAATCTGCACGCAGCTTGGATGCGGAGATACCGATTTAGATGCTTAGAAGGCCGCAGACGGGCCGAGGAGAATCTACCCCCGGAAGATAACCTGCCGAAGAGAATCTGGCAAGGCTGGGGACTCGAGGCGCGGACTCAACGAACAGTTCACTGGAAATTGGGAACTTCTGCACTGTCACCGTCGCCCCTGGCGGGAATTGTGCCATTATCTGTCGCCTCTCGTTGCGCCTATGCGAATTTTCAGACGTTTACATTATTGGTGGTCGCTTTTTGTTGCCGCCGTACTATTGCTTATCCTCGGCCCCCCCGTACTCCTTTTCGCCTGGCTGACGGGTAGACATGAGCTGGTTTACCCCTGGGCGCTTTTTGGCGCAAGAAACTGGTTACGGCTGAGTGGTGTGAAAGTTGACGTGAGCGGCGGAGAGCGCCTCGATCCAACCCAAACCTACGTGTTTATTTCCAATCATCGATCGTACCTGGATACGGCAACGCTCTTTGTTCACACAGGCCGCAGACTTGGCCTGCTGGCGAAGAAGGAATTGCTGAATGTGCCAATCCTGGGAGTCGGGATGGGCTTCGTTAACATCATGGCCATCGATCGCACCAACACCGAGCGAGCTCGGGCGACTGTCGAGGCAGCCACCGATCGCATTCGGTCCGGCAGATCTTTTGGGGTATTTGCGGAAGGCACGCGAGCTAGACCGGGCGAGTTTTTGCCGTTCAAAAAAGGAGCCTTCTACATGGCGGCCCAAGCAGGTGTGCCGATCGTGCCGGTGGCGATTAAGAATACGGACTATTTGATGGGAAAGGGAACTGGTGAAGCTCGGCGGGGGACGATCGAGATGGTCATCCTGCCTGCGGTTCCAACGACTGGTTGCTCCACAGATGAAGACATTAGGAGATTGGTAGGCAGTGTCCAGTCGTTGATCGGACGGGAACTGAATTCCAACCCAGTCGTGCCTGATAGCTAGGGTTTGCGCGGGACCGGAGCTGACGGTTTCGTCTCTTTTTTCGGAGCGTCAGGATCGTCGATTTCTATGATCTTCACGTCAGCGCGGGCTGGCGCAAAGTCCGAATAGCGAACTTTCATGCGAACATGTAGAGAGTCGCCACTGTCAAAAATCAATTCTTCGTCTGCATACGAATAAGTAGGAAACCAAAAGCGGCCATCGATTTGTTCACGATAGGTCTCAACAGTCGGGAACTTATTCTTCTTAGTCTCCGGAACGCCCTTGCCCTTAGTCTTTACGATTTGCAGGTCCTGATCGTCAACCCATACACGACCCTGGAAACGCCGTTCCTTATTCTTCTTTGGATCCGGTATGACTTTTGGCGAGACATCAAAAACGTAGAGACTCAGTTCGTCGATCTTGTCCTTCCCAACGTACTTGAAGTCATACTCAGAGATCTTTGAAGGTTCGAGAGCAAACGGCTGGATTCCACCCAAGTCCTCCAAGTCCTCCTGTGACACTGTCCCTTCAAATGAAGACATCGGGAAAAAACTGATCTTCTCGTAGCGGTTGCCCTGATCGTCAAAGGTAAAAACAGAAACGCGATGATACTCGCCGGTGACCTGCCCACCCATCCCCAAGCTCTGGATTGTCGCATCCCGTTTGAAGGAGTATTGATTTAGCGCCTTGCGAAACTGACTTTCCTTGGAGGTGAAAGCGTTGATGATCCTCTGGACCTCAGCGGCCGGAAGCGCACCAGCGTCAGTGCCGGAGCTCTGGGCCCGCAGAGGCGGAGCTGTCAAGGAAGCTAGAATAAGGAGAGCAGCTACAAATATAAGCCCCTTTAACAACTGCTTTGTACGCATTTTTGTCCGATCCTCACTTGCCAGGGTTCCCGAAGCGGGCACGATATGTTTTTCAATTGGCCGGCCGTCAGATGCCCGAAAGGAACCTGATGTTGCCAACCCAAAAGGCTGGATTCAGTCGGCTGTGTTTTGCCTTGCGCGTTGGGCAATTTTCAGTTGCAAAAATCCATGCATCTGATGTAATGTGCTCTTCGCAGAAATAATTACAGCAACTCAATGCCGGTGCTTTGGAGATTGACAGATGCATCGAGAACAGCAGAAAGATTGTTCAAGTCCTCACGTCGGTACTCGCAACGTCGATTTTTTCCCGTGTACTCGACCCGAAAGCGCCGAGGCAACGCCGAGCGGCTGCGTTGCTGTGCGGGAAAGACGTAGGTCAAGCTTTGGGAGGAGCCTGATCAGAACGCTTGTAACCGATGATGTACGCGGCGGCGGCTGCTCCTTCTGGGCGGAGCAGTCTACGCCGCCGCGTGCAACCCAGCTTCTCCGAAAATCCGCGTAGCGACAAACACCCAAAACCTCTGGCGATCTGCAACCCCTACCCGAAATCAGTTCTGGGAGGGTTGTTTCGCATCGGCGTCAGATTGCGAATTCCACGTTGGGACGCTTCGGGATGATTCCGCGCTCGTAACCTTCAGTCAACATTCGTTGAACTGCCTCACGACCACGATCAGTGTAATCCAAAGTCAAGTCATTGACCCACATTGCTACGAATCGGTCAGCCAAATCAGTATCCATATCCCGGGCAAACTGCATTGCGTACGCCAGCGCATCTTCGCGATTGGCAAGCGAGTAGCGAATACTTTCACTTAAGCAATGCGAAACCTGGCGGATGATTTCCGCACCCAACTCACGGCGAATGACGTTTCCACCCATTGGTAACGGCAAACCGGTTCGCTCGTGCCACCACTCACCGAGATCGAGAACCTTGTGCAAACCAAGCGATTCGTAGAAGAGTTGCCCTTCGTGAATCAGTAGTCCTGCGTCGCATTGGCCGCTTTGTACCGCCGCGATTATCTTGTCGAAGGGTACGACCTCGTATTGAAAGTCCGGATTGAAAATTCGCAATGCCAGGAAGGCGCTGGTTAACGTTCCGGGTACGGCGATTTTCAGTTTCGCTATATCGGCGGCTGCGGCGGGCTCGCGCGAAACCAGGATTGGACCGTAGTTATCTCCGATTGAAGCTCCGTGGGGCAGCAGCAGGTATTTGTCCGCGATGTATGCGTAGGCGTGGAAGCTGACGGCGGTAACGTCGTAAGTTCCTTTGAAGGCTTCTTCGTTGAGAGTCTGAATGTCCTTGAGCACATGGGTAAAGCTGAGACTTCCAGTATCGAGCTTGTTGGTAGCCAGACCGTAGAACATGAAAGCATCGTCCGAGTCTGGCGAATGGGCAACCGTTATTGTCCGCGTTTCAGTTAGTGTTGGCATAAGAAATTTGTCAGTTGATTTACCTGTCCGAATGGATTCAGGAAACTAGACCAAGCTTACATTGCTCCGTTCGATAGGATTGTAGACAGTGTCTCGCTCTACGGCTTCAAACCCGGCGTCTTCAATCAAAGCAACCAACTCGGCTCGAGACATCTTGACTTCGTTATTGGACTCAATGGAATAACTTTCGGAGAGTTCGCCACCGTCCGTGATAGTCCCGTCAATGTCATTCGCGCCGTAATGGAGCGCTACCTGCGCCAGGCGTTTCCCCAGCATCACCCAGTAAGCCTTCAGGTGATCAAAATTGTCGAGCAGCAGTCGCGATACGGCTATCGTCTTTAGCGAATCCACGCCCGACGGGCCAGGCAGATGCGCAAGTTGTGTATTTTCCGGATAAAACGCCAGCGGAATGAGGCATTGAAAACCGTGTGACGCATCTTGTTGAGCGCGCAAACGCAGCAGATGGTCGACGCGATCCTCTACCGATTCAATGTGCCCGTAGAGCATGGTGGCGTTTGTTTTAAGTCCGGCTGCGTGGACTTTCCCTGACAACTCAAGCCAGCGATTACCATCGCACTTGTGCGAGCAAATCATTGAGCGCGTCGGTTCTCGAAAGATCTCCGCGCCGCCACCGGGGCAGGAATCCAGTCCAGCTTCGATCAACTGCGTGATTACAGCCTCGTCACTCATCTTGTAAAAATGAGCAAAGTGGTCGAGTTCGACCATGGTAAAGGCCTTGAGATGAAGCTGAGGGTAACTTCGTTTGAGGCCGGACAGTAAATCAGTGAAATAACTAAACGGCAATTTGGTGTTGAGGCCGCCGGTAATGTGAAGTTCTGTGGCTCCCTCCTTCACCGCTTCGGCAGCAATTCGCAAACTGTCTTCAATGTTATGCGTGTATGCGTCCGGCTGTCGGGGCGTTCGATAGAAGCCGCAAAATTTGCAATCAACATAGCAAACGTTCGTCGGGTTGAGGTGCCGGTTTACATTGAAGTAGGTCGTGAGTCCGTGCTTCCGACGGCGAACGTTGTCGGCCAACTTGCCGAGCGCTGGCAAATCGTCAGTTGCAAACAAAGCAAGACCATCCGCGAAGGAAAGTCGCTCGCCGCTCTCAACCTTCTCGGCTACCGCAGTTAGTATTCGGTCGTGTGAAAAGTTCATGAAAAAATCCTTAACAGGGCTGCGCCTCCAAACGTTACGAACAAAATTACGCTTACAAAGGCGTTAGTAGTAAAGAACGCGGCGTTAAGTTTACTCAAGTCATCCGCTTTTACGAGCCGGTGCTGGTAAAAAAGCAACGCTGCGGTTGCGATCACACCCAGCAGCGCGAAAATGCCAAGGTGTGTGACCCAGTATAAAGCAACCAAAGTAGCAAACGCGCCGAGGTGGAGCATGCGGGCGATCAAAAGGGCGCGCGCGATTCCAAATTCTCCGGGAATCGAATGTAGATCCGCCTGCACGTCAAATTCGTAGTCCTGACAGGCGTACAGCACGTCAAATCCGGCGGTCCACAACATTACGACCAGCGAAAGGAGCAGTGGCACTGGACTGTCCAAGGCGCCGCGCACCGCTATCCACGCTCCGGTCGGAGCAATTGAAAGACACCAACCCAGCAGCAAGTGAGACCAGAGCGTCCAGCGTTTGGAAAACGAATAGAGCAAGACACTCGCTAACGCAACGGGCGCAAGCGTTAGGGTTAACCGGTTCAACATTGCCGCCGCGAGAAAGAAGAGAGCCGCCGAGATAAGCGTAAACGCCCACACAAAACCGACTGATAACAGACCTGCCGGCAAAGCGCGATTGGCAGTGCGCGGATTGCGCGCATCGTATTCGCGGTCCGCGATTCGATTGAAGGCCATCGCCGTCGAGCGTGCTCCGACCATCGCGGCCGTGATCCAAATGATTTGCTTTGTTGAGGGTAACCCGTTTGCTGCGAGGACGGCGCCCAGAAAGGCGAACGGCAACGCGAAAAGCGTGTGCTCAATCTTAATCATCTCGAGCGTGGTGCGGACGTTTCTAAGGAGGGCTGGCATGGCGATCTAGTCTTTACTGGCGCTTACTAATTGGCCAGTTTGCTCCATACCTTTCCACTGGGTGTCCTCGGAATGTGGTACGCCCAGGTGATCAAGGATGCGGAATACCAGGTGGTCCACCAGCGCTTCAATAGTTTGCGGACGGTGATAAAACCCGGGACTCGCGGGAATGATGTGCGCGCCTGCGCGTGACAGTCGCAACATGTTTTCGAGGTGAATAGCGTTGTACGGTGTCTCTCGCGGCACGATCACGAGCCGGCGATTCTCTTTTAGCGTTACATCAGCCGCGCGATGGATCAGGTTTGTGCCTGCCCCTGAGGCGATTGCCCCGAGTGTGCCCATCGAACACGGGACGATGACCATCCCTTCCTGTGGATGCGAACCCGAAGAAGGGCGCGCTGCAATGTTGTCGAGGCGATGCAAATGAATTAAACGAGAATCTGCGGGAAGACCCAGCCAACGATTGATCGTGCCCTGATCAGCACCGTTCAGGTCAACGCCAAGTTCAACCTTCGCAACGGTCGTAGCAGCCTCAGACATGATCAAATTGATTCGCTCAACCACGCCGCTCCGGGCCATGTGGATAAGCGTCCGCTGCGCGTAAATTGAACCTGAGGCGCCGGTGATTGCTACTGTAAATTCCATCGATGTGCCGTAATTGAATCTTACTTGGCGGCTAGTTCTCGCGCAAGCGAGCGCATTTCGAGTGCTGTTAACGCAGTGTTAGAATGCCCGCCCAGTCTCGAAATGGTGGTTAACCGATGGATTTAGCTGCATTAGAAAAGCTCTTGTCTGCTTACCACGCCGGTGAAATGGACAAGGCAGAAACGGCAAAACGCATCAAGAATCTTCACTACGAAGACATCGGTTACGCGCGCGTAGATCATTCACGTTCATCACGTCAGGGCTTTCCCGAGGTTGTGTTCGGAGCGGGCAAGACGCGCGAACAAGTGGTCGGCATAGTTGAGCGACTCATTCAACATTCACCAAATGTGCTCGTCACGCACACTGACGAAGGCACCTTTGGTGAAGTGCGAAACATTGTCACTGAAGCTGAATGGCATGAATCGGCGCGGTTGATAAGAATTCAAAGAGACAAAACAGAGCTCGGCGTGGGCGAGATCGTAGTCGTAACTGCGGGCACGAGCGATATACCGGTTGCGGAAGAAGCGGCGCTAACAGCTGAAGCGATGGGCAATCGAGTGAAGCGCGTCTGGGATGTGGGTGTCGCCGGCATTCATCGCGTGCTGGCAGAACGTTCACTATTGCAAAGCGCACGCGTGGCGATTGTAGCAGCTGGGATGGAAGGCGCGCTGCCGTCAGTTGTAGGTGGACTGGTGAGTGTGCCGGTGATTGCGGTGCCGACGAGTATTGGTTATGGCGCGTCTTTCGGCGGCGTCGCGGCGTTGCTCGGCATGCTCAACTCATGCGCGTCGAACGTGACGGTCGTAAACATCGACAATGGCTTCGGCGCAGGATTCGTGGCGAGCTTGATCAATCGCAAGTGGGAACCGAATCAGGAGCAGTAGGCAGGAGCAGACGGCAGGAGCAATAACTGGGGGGCGACGGGAGTTTGCGGTTGCGCTGCAGTCATGTTTCTTTCATCGTGAGGGAAAGTCTTTTGAGTGCGATCGAAACAGCGATTAAAAATTGGCGGCGGACGGGTGTCAGTCTGCTCCCGCCGAACGGAGAGGCTGCAGTCATTACCGCCTTGAGTAGAATGGGGCGGAAATACTCTCGTGATATCGTCGCACTCTATTGTGCAACAGGCGGAATGCCGGAGGCCGAAACAGATTCGAGAGATTGGTCTCTCTGGCCGCTTGATAAGGTAGTCTCAGAAAACTCTGAGTATGACCGTCCTCATATTTTGTTCGCTGATTTCCTTATTAATTCCCATCTCTATTGTCTCAAGTATGAAACCGACGAAAGGTCTTCAGTGCGCCTCGATTACTTCAACGGAGACGAACCGAGGGAGGTAGCTGCGAGCGTAAATGAGTTTTTTGAAATATACCTCAGGACCCCAGGGGACTTGGAGATATTTGAA